>CAOJHG010000279.1 GCA_948435975.1 uncultured Oscillibacter sp.
ACACCATTACGCTTCGGGTCTCCGAGGAAGAGCTGACGGCGCGGAAGGCCAAGTGGGTCTGCCCCGAACCCAGAATCAAAACCGGATACCTGGCCCGCTATGCCCGCCTGGTGTCCTCTGCTGACCGGGGCGCGGTGCTGGACTGATTTTTTTCGGCAGAGAGATGAGGCGGTCCGCTTCACCGGTGGTGCTTCCGGCGGGGCGGACCGTTGAGAAAGGATTGACAATATGTACCGTGAAACTGCCCATCTGCTGCTTTACAGCGATTTGGGAACAAACAGCATCCTGGTCCGCATTGCCGCCATCATCCAGGATTGGGAGAGCGGCGGCGGTGAGAAACACGAGCTGGTGCGGCGGCTCTATGAGCAGGTCAAGCGCATCCTGGATTTAAGTACGGAGTGCGGCTTTGACGAGAATCTCTGGCAGTGCTACCTGACATGGGTCTTGATGACCAATCAGAATTCCTTCACTCAGACCTGTGAGCGTACAGGGGCCAGCGAGGGCAGCGTAAACGCCTTTGCTGTCAGTGATTTTGAGATTTTCCGCCGCCTGTTCCACTACGACTTCTCCGCAATCGAGGCAGACCTGGGAATCTGCTGCTTCTCTACAATCTGCAATTACCACGCCATTCCCAAGCGGGAGAAGACGTACAACCGGGATGTGAGCCGTCAGGTGCTGGCGCTCCGGCGGTCGCTGGACAAGGCGGCGGACGGTCAGGAGATGTTCCGACTGGTGACAGAATACTACCGGCAGTATGGCTACGGCATGTTTGCCATGAACCGGGCGTTCCGCATCCACCGGCACACGGCCCCGGAGCGGGAAGCACGGCTGGAATTCCTGCCCATCAGCAACATCGACGACGCCATGCTGTCCGACCTCCTTGGCTGTGAGCAGCAGACCCTGGAGCTCCGGCGGAACACAGAAGCGTTTCTTGCAGGGAAGCCGGCGAACAACGTGCTGCTCTATGGCGACGCGGGAACGGGAAAATCCACCAGTGTCAAGGCCCTGATTAACGAGTATTACGACCAGGGCCTGCGGATGATTGAAATTTACAAGCACCAGTTTGGGGACCTGTCCGCCGTCCTGTCCCAGATCAAGCGGCGGAATTACCGGTTTATTATCTTCATTGACGATTTATCCTTTGAGGAAAACGAGGTGGAATACAAGTTCCTGAAAGCAGTGATTGAGGGCGGTGTGGAGACGAAGCCGGACAATGTGCTGATCTACGCCACATCCAACCGCCGCCATCTGATTCGGGAGACCTGGAACGACCGAAGCGATATGGAGCATAAGGGGGACGTTCACCGCTCAGACACGATGGAAGAAAAGCTGTCCCTTGCCAGCCGCTTCGGTGTGGCGATCAACTACAACGCCCCCACGCCGAAGGAATACCAGGCAATCGTAAAAGCTCTGGCGGCGCGGCGGGGCGTTCATCTGGACGAGAAGGAGCTGCTTGCCCGGGCTCAGGCTTGGGAGATTCGTCACGGCGGCTACTCCGGACGGGCGGCGCAGCAGTTCATCCACTATTTGATGGGACTGGAATAAGCAGCCCAGACTGTGCAAAGCGGAAGGCCGGCACTCCTTTGTAGGGAAGCGCCGGCCTTCAGTCGTACTCCGCAAGGGGGCTTTGTGGGTGATAAGACGGTTTATGGTATCTGATTATAAAAATTGCGAAGGGCCTCTGACAATTTTTCCGGCGCTTCCACGTTTATTTCATGGCCTGCCCCGCTGATTACTTGAAGCTGTGCGTTTTTCAGAATGCCTGCCAGCTCCAGCGCGGCTTTTTTGTTTGCGGAATCTCTTTCGCCATAGAGCACCAATGTGGGGCAACGGATTTTTTTAATAGAATCGCTGAAATCCAATTTCATCATGGTCTTGCAAAGCTGGATAAAGGCCTTCTTTCCCAATCCCGTCTGCTGAAACATGGAATTTGGCATCAACTGAAACAGAATATTTTGAAGCCTCAGCAATCCTTTGGGCATTTTGTATTGCGCGGCGATCAACACAAGGGAACGCACCTTTTGAGGATGCTCAATGGCGTACTGCATAGCCAGCACCCCGCCGAGGGATAAACCGCACAAATCTATGTTTCCCTCCGCCCTGTCACAAACTTTTGAAAGCGCCTCGTACAGCGTTTCATAGGCGGCATGTCCTTCCTGGAGCATTCCAGCCAAATCAGGACACACGCTGCGTTCAGCAGACTTTAATTGAGCGATGGTTTTCTCCCAGCTCCCTGGGGTTTGTCCTAACCCGTGCAAATATACTTGCTGCACAATATCACTCCTACAGGTCTGGATTTGCCGGCCCTGTATGGTCAGGCCATGGGAAGGAGGGCGCTGCGAATCTGGGCCGTCTGATAAAGGGAGCCGAACGCGCAGACAGGGCCGTTTTCCGCCAGCGCCAATATCAGTCCAGCTTCCACCGTCCCGGCGTCTCTGACCGGAAGGCCCAGGCGGTTTTGAATCTCCTCTGCCAGCATGGAGGAAGCAAGGGCGCGGGGGCTGTCGGGAGTGACGGTGATAAACCTGGCGGCAAAGGGGGCGATGGCGTCCAGCATAGCTCTGTGGTCCTTGTCCGCCATAACGCCCATGAGGAAGGTCAGCCGCGTTTCCGGGAGGCACGCCGCAAGACTATCCGCCAGAGCCTGCACACCGTCCAAATTGTGTGCGCCGTCCAGCAGGAAAAGGGGAGACCGGCGCAGCACCTCGAACCGTCCCGGCCAGGTCACGTTTGCCAGTCCTGTTTCCACCGCTTCCTCAGAAATGGACCAGCCCCGGCTCCGCAGGATATCCACAGTGTCCAGGACGGCGGCGGCGTTGCGGCACTGGTAGACTCCCGGCAGTTTCAGGAAAAGATTCTTCCGGTCCCTGTAATCCATTCTCTGGCCGAAAAGGTCCCCAGAACGGCGCACGGTCTCCTCCGTAACGAGAAGGTGACATCCGCAGGCGGCGCATTTGTTATGAATGACCGCTTCCGCCTCTGGATTCTGGGCGCAGAGGATGACGGGGGCGCCAGGTTTGATGACGCCCGCTTTTTCCGCCGCAATCTTCTCCAGAGTGTCTCCCAGGAAGGCGGTATGCTCCAGACTGAGCCGGGTTATCACAACGGCCTCCGGCGGGGGAATGACGTTGGTGCTGTCCAGCCGCCCGCCCATGCCTACCTCCAGGACCACAATATCACAGCCCTTTCGGATGAAATGCAGAAAGCCCATAGCGGTCAGACATTCAAACTCCGATAATGACTCCGAAAGCCCGGACGCGGCGGCTTGGACCTCTTCTGCCAGGGCGCAGAAATCCTCATCGGAAATGGGCGCGCCGTTCACGGGGAGGTAAAGAAGCCCGTCCGGTAACCCGCGGCCCGCAGAATCGCTTCCAGCATGGCGGCGGTGGACCCCTTGCCGTTGGTCCCGGCGATGTGGATAAAGCGAAGGCGGTCCTGGGGTCTGCCTACGGCGTCCATCAGAGCGGTGATGCGGTGGAGCCCCGGCGTTCGTGTCTGCCAGCCGGAGGAGGCGATATAGTCCAGGGCCTCTGTCATAGTCATCATGAGCCACCTCCCATTTCTGCCCGGAAAGTCAGCGGACAGGTAAAGAGCGTTCCGCGGCCTCCACCACGTGCTTTGCCAGGACCGCCGTAGTCACAGCCCCAATACCGCCGGGGACTGGAGTGACGGCCCCCGCGATGGATTC
>CAOJHG010000280.1 GCA_948435975.1 uncultured Oscillibacter sp.
GCGCCGCGTTTGAAGGGGACAAGGCGCTGGAGGAGCTTACGATTCCAAAGAGCGTGAAGATAATCGATTTCTGGGCGTTCAAGAAGTGCTCATCCCTGACGCGGATGGAGATCCCGGAGGGCATCACAGAGCTGAAAAGCGACCTTTTTGCAGGCTGTACCTCCTTGAAGGAAGTGGTGATACCTCCCAGCGTTCAGGACACGGGAAACAGTGTCTTTCAGAACTGTACATCCCTGCCCGCAGTAGAGCTGCCGGAGGGTATCCCCGCGATTCAGCACTACATGTTCAAGGGCTGTACCGCCCTGAAAGGATTCCGTATCCCGGAAACCGTGACCGCCATCAAGAACCACGCCTTTAAGGACTGCGCGTCCCTGCGGGAGATCACCATCCCGGCGGGGGTGACGGTCATCATGGAGGAGGCGTTTATGAACTGCGCGTCTCTGGAGCGGGTGGTCATCCTGGGGAAGGACGTAAAAATTTCGGCAAAAGCGTTCGAGAACACGGAGGCGGAGATCATTGTAGACCGTCTGTCTCTGGGGAAGCTGCCGAAAAACGTGCGGCTGTACACGCTCTTCCGCTTTGCACAGCGCTATCTGTGGGGGGAGGACATCCCAGACGGGCACCGGAAGCAGTGCCTGAAATACATGAAGCGCATGGGAGTAAAGCTGTTCCCGTTCGCCTGTGAGCATCCGGTGGTGCTGGAGGTCCTTCTCCGAGAACGGTACATTCCGGTCGAGGCTGTGCCGGGACTCATCGAGCAGGCGGAGGAAGAAACTGTGATTGCCGCTCTGGAAGCGTACCAGACGCGGAATTAGAAACATGCGGGGGCGGCGGAGGACCGTCCCTGCTGTTTTTGTGCTGGGAGGAATGGAAAGAAGAGGAAAGAACATCAAATTGCACAAAAAAGTAGCAATATTTTAGATGAAAGTTTACCCTCTTCTGGACAAAGAACGATTGACGGCAGGAGCAAAAAACCTCATAATAGCAGAGATAGCATGAAACTGGTGAATTGTGTCCGGAGATGGGAGGAATCCATGAAAAAAGGCTATTTGGTGCTGCGGGATGGACAGGTCTTCGAGGGTGTTCGCTTTGGTTCGGACAGCGCTGCCATCGGTGAACTGGTGTTTACTACCGGCATGTGCGGCTACATCGAGACCTTGACGGACCCGAGCTATGCGGGACAGATCGTGATGCAGACTTATCCCCTGATTGGAAACTATGGTGTGATTCCGGAGGATTATGAGGGCGCGTGCTGTGTGAAGGGCTACGTGGTCCGGGAATGGTGCGCCGCGCCGTCCAATTTCCGCATGGGCGGAGACCTGGACGCATTTTTGAAGGAGCGGAACATCCCCGGTCTCTGCGGCGTGGATACCCGGCAGTTGACCCGCATTATCCGGGAACACGGTGTGATGAATGCCGCCCTTTGCAGCGAGGTCCCCGCCGGTCTGGAAGCGGTAGAGCGTTATGCTGTTACAGGCGTAGTGGAAGCTGTCACCTGCAAGGAGGCCCATACTTACCCCGCGGAAGGGGAGGAGCGGTTCCGCGTGGCACTGCTGGACTACGGCGCGAAGCGGAACATCGTCCGGGAATTGCAGAAGCGGGGCTGTGCTGTCACCGTTCTGCCCGCCGGCGCTTCAGCGGAAGAGGTCCTGGGTTTGGCCCCTGACGGCGTGATGCTCTCCAATGGTCCCGGCGACCCGGCGGAAAATGTTTACCAGATCGAGCAGATTCGGGAGCTTCTGGGGAAAGTCCCCCTGTTCGGTATCTGCCTGGGCCACCAGTTGACGGCCCTGGCAGCGGGAGGAAGCACCTACAAGCTGAAATACGGACACCGGGGCGTGAATCAGCCTGTCCGGGAGGTAAATGGCAGCCGGACCTACATCACCAGTCAGAATCATGGATATGCGGTGGACTCTGGCGCCATGAAGCTGGGGACGGTCTCCTTCGCCAACGCCAACGACGGCACCTGCGAGGGCATCGACTATCCGGCTCTCCGGGCTTTTACCGTCCAGTTCCACCCGGAGGCCTGCGGCGGTCCCCGTGACACGGCGTTCCTCTTTGACCGCTTCACCCGTCTGATGAAAGGAGGCGACCTGTAATGCCCTTGGATAAAAGCATTCAAAAGGTTCTTGTGATTGGTTCCGGCCCCATTGTCATCGGACAGGCGGCGGAATTCGACTATGCCGGCGCGCAGGCCTGCCGCGTTTTGAAGGAGGCGGGGGTCAATGTGGTTCTCTGCAATTCCAACCCGGCTACCATCATGACGGACCAGGCTATGGCGGATGAAATTTACCTGGAACCCCTGACCGTGGAGACCGTCAAGCGCATTATCTGCAAGGAGAAGCCTGACTCTATCCTGGCGGGCCTGGGCGGACAGACCGGCTTGACCCTGGCGATGCAGTTGGATAAAGAGGGGTTTCTCGAAGAGCAGAATGTCCGTCTTCTGGGCACCAACGCCGCCGCCATTTCTCGTGCCGAGGACCGGGAGCTGTTCAAGGAAGCCATGGCGGAGATTGGCCAGCCGGTGATTGCCTCCGATATCGCCGAAACCGCAGAGGATGCGCTGGCGGTTGCCGCAAGGATTGGCTATCCCGTCATTGTCCGCCCTGCGTTTACCCTGGGTGGTGCAGGCGGCGGCGCTGCAAAGGATGAAAACGAACTGCGCATCATCGCTCAGACGGGCCTGGACGCGTCCCCCATTACCCAGGTCCTGATTGAAAAGGCAATCTTTGGCTGGAAGGAAATCGAGTTCGAGACCATGCGGGACAGCGCAGGCAACGTTATCGCGGTGTGCTCAATGGAGAACATGGACCCTGTGGGCGTTCATACCGGCGATTCCATTGTGGTAGCCCCCACGCAGACCCTGGCGGATAAGGAATTCCAGATGCTGCGGTCCGCCTCCCTGGACATTATCACCCACCTGGGCATTGTTGGCGGCTGCAACGTCCAGTTAGCCCTGAATCCCGACAGCTTTGAGTATGCCGTCATTGAGGTGAATCCCCGCGTTTCCCGGTCCTCCGCGCTGGCGTCCAAGGCCACGGGATATCCCATTGCAAAGCTCACCGCAAAAATCGCCCTGGGCTACACGCTGGACGAGATCAAGAACGACATCACCGGCAAGACCTGCGCCTGCTTTGAACCAACACTGGATTACATTGTGGTAAAGATGCCCAAGTGGCCCTTCGACAAGTTTGCCGACGCGTCCCGGACCCTGGGCACCCAGATGAAGGCCACCGGCGAGGTCATGGCGATTGCGCCCTCCTTCGAGATGGCTCTGATGAAAGCCGTCCGGGGAGCGGAAATCGGCATGGATACCCTGAACCGCAGAGATGATTCCGGCATCCCGGTGATGGAGCGGCTGAAGCGGGTGGACGACCGGCGGCTGTTTACCATTTTTGAGGCGCTGAAGGAAGGCGTAGAGGTGGAGGAAATCCATCAAATCACGAAGATTGACCGCTGGTTCCTTCACAAGCTGGAAAATCTGGCAGGCTTTGAGCGGGACATGGAGCGCGTGAACGAGCTGTCCCCCGAGGATTACGAGACAGGCAAGCGGCTTGGCTACACCGATGAGGCACTGATCCGCCTGTCTCATAACAAGGAGCTGCCCTGCGAGCCGAAGCGGGCTGCTTATAAGATGGTGGACACCTGCGGCGCGGAGTTCGACGCGGAGACCCCCTATTTTTACT
>CAOJHG010000281.1 GCA_948435975.1 uncultured Oscillibacter sp.
TGTGACGCCTCCATCGGTAAACAATCCAAATAATCTGCCCACAGAGCTGCCGGACCCCAACGCTCCTGGCGCTCCAGAAGAGATTACCATCTGGGAAGACGGTGTGCCAAAGACCTACGTTAGAGTTTGGGACCCGGAAGAAGAGGAATGGGTTTGGATTCCAGAGGATGAGGTCCCGCTGGATACAAGGATTGACACTGGCGACGAGGGCAAAACGGGCTTGTGGCTGCTGCTGGCGGGAACCTCTGCCATCGGTCTGGGCGCTTTGACTGTCCAAGAGATTCGCCGGAAAAAGAAAATGGAAAAATCCTGAAGAGCAGAATGGCAGGAAGCATTTGATGATTTTCCCATAACAACCGCATAAGGCGGCCGCCTGTATGAGATGTATCTCGGCAGGCGGCCCTCTTTTTCCAACTGGCACAGAGGGCACAGAGAAGAAGAGAAGCCCAAATTTTGTGCTTTTCTTATAAACCTGGAGGAAAAATCTGCGAATTCTATTGCACTTTGTTAAAAAACGTCGTATAATAATAAGCAACTCTATGGACAGCGATGGGAAAATTGAAACAGGAGGTTGTAAAATGCAGAAACGTGTACAGCATATGCTTTCCCTGGCATTGACCGTCGTAATGCTTGCCGCTCTTGCGCTGCCTGTGTCGGCGGCTGAGGCTGAGACGAAGACCGTTACGATCCTGCAAACCAGCGACATCCATGGTATGGTCAGCCCCTTTGACTATGCCTCCAACAAAGAAACGAACAACAGTCTGGCCCACGCGGCCACCATCATCAAGGAGGAGCGGGAAAAGGACCCCGATCTCCTTCTGCTGGACACAGGCGATACCACTCAATCCAACTATATCCAGTCCTTCCGCAACGAGACGCCTCACCCCATGATGAACGCCTTGAACTACCTGGACTATGATGTCTGGACCTTGGGCAATCATGAGTTCAACTTCGAGTTCGAGAATGTAGAGAAGGAGATCAGCGAGTTCGAGGGTACTGCGCTGGCCGGCAACATCTATAAGGCCGACGGCGCCCGCTGGATTGACGCCTATAAGATCTTCGACGTGGACGGCGTTCGGGTGGCTATGTTCGGAGTGGATGCGTCCCATGTGCCCCTGTGGGAGAAGTCTGCCCCTGAACACTACAATTACATGACCTTCACCACCCCTCTGGAGGAGACTGGCAAAATCCTGGATGAGCTGGAAGCCCGGGATGATGTTGACGTTATCATTGGCACTGCTCACTATGGCTTGGACGGCGAGTATGGCACCGAGGGAATGCGCATCGTGGCCGAGACCTACGGCGACCGGATGGACGCACTGTTTATCGGTCATGCCCATGCGGTGGTCAACGAGGTTATCAACGGCATCCCCGTGGTGGAACCCGGCTGCAATGGCCAGTATGTCAGCAAGGTCGTCCTGAACATAGTCCCCGACGGCGACGGCTGGAAGGTGGAAAGCGCGGACTCTGAAATGATTGACTGCTCCAAGGTCACCCCCGATCCGGATTTCCTGGCGCAGGTCAAGGATCTCCACGAAAAGAGCCTGGCCCTGGCTTCCTCCGAGGTCGGCACTGTGGGCAAGACCTTCCTGGACCCTGTTGAGTTCCTCCCCGGCATCCCCATGGCCATCCTGGAGGATAACCCCGTCACCGACCTGATTAACAAGGTTCAGATGGAGAATGTGGGTGCGGACGTGTCCTTGGCGGCGCTGTTCGATTCCACCTCCAACTTGACAGAGGGCCCCTTCCTGCACCGTGACAGCGTGAAGATTTACAAGTATGACAACACTCTTTACGGTGTGAAGGTCACTGGCGCACAGTTGAAGGCCATTATGGAAGAGTATGCCGGAAAATTCTTCAACCAGTGGCAGCCGGGCGATGTGACGATCAGCTTTGACGAGAATATCCGGATGTACATGTACGACGAGTTTGCTGGCGTGGATTATGAGATCAACGTTTCCCAGCCCGTCGGTTCTCGCATCCAGAACGTCATGTACAAGGGCGAGCCTCTGAGTGATACAGAGGAATTGGTCCTGGCACTGAACAATTACCGTTATGGCGGCCTGGTCAACGCTGGCCTTATCAACGAGGCGGACGTGGTCTACGAGGGCGGTGCGGTCCGCGACTATATCACAGAGTATGTATCCTCTCTGGACGGTCCTTTGATGCCCGAAGTGGATAACAACTGGAAGATCGTTGGCGCGGACCTGGAAGACCCCCAGAAGGACCTGATTTATGACATGGTTCGTTCCGGCGAGCTCACGATCCCCACCTCTGAGGATGGCCGTACACCCAATGTTGCCGCTCTGAACGGCCCCGCTCTCCGTGCCTCCGGGGTCCTGCCCGCGTTGGAAGAGGAGACTGCCCCTGCTCCCGCTCCTGAGCCGGAGCCCGGACCCGCGCCCGCTCCTGAGCCGGAAACCTCTGTGCCTCCTGTGCAGGAACAGAGCGGTTCCGCCCCTGCTGCTGGCGGCACCTATACGGTCAAGTCCGGCGACTGCCTGTGGAGCATTTCCCAGCAGTTCTATGGCACCGGCCGTCAGTGGAGCGTGATTTTTGAGGCCAACAAGGATATCATCAAGAATGCTGATTCCATCCAGGTTGGCCAGGTCCTGGTAATTCCCGCAGCATAACCCCCAGTTCCCCCATCCCTGCACAGTCTTTCCGGTTCCTTCCGGAGCTGGAAAGCCCTGTCGATTCGTCCAAAGAGGTTCCCTGCCGAAAAGAAAAGAAGGGCTGTCCGCCAAGACCGGTGGGCAGTCCTTCTTTGTACTGAGGCGCTCGCTGGTGCGTTTTTCTTGATAGCAGAGCGTGTCAGAGTGCCTGCTGCAACCATTTGTCCAGAAAGGCAAGCTGCTCTTTTGTATGGAACCAGTGCTCGCCGTCCTCCATGACAGTTAAAGAGACGCGGTGACGTGCAGTGAAATTATTCACGGTTTCACGGGATATGAGGTGGTCACGCCCGCCGTAGAGGATTTCTGTGGGGGTGTTCCAGGTGATGGGGTGCGCCCGAACAAAGTGCAGGTATTCCCAAGAAAGCGTTTCACCGAAATCCGTTGGAATCTCACCCTGTTCCTGAAGGACTCCCTCCGTCACGCCTGCCCACTGCATCATATCAAGTATGAGCTGTTCCATGTCCAGCACCGGGGAGATGAACAAGGCTTTTTCAATGCCGCAGGTTTGCAGGGCATACATAGCAAAATAGGCGCCGATGCTGTTGGCAATGAGCGTGATGGATTCGTATTTACCAGCCAGCGCCTCATATTCCGCCCGGATATGCTTTTCCGCGGTCCAGGGATAGCTTCCGTCGTAATTTACCCCGATCACATCAAAGCCAGGGCAGTTTTTCTGATAAGACGCAGCTTCAGCAGAAGTCCCGCCTTTCCCATGGACATATAATGCAGCCTTCCTCATCATGCCACCTCCACAAAGTTATGCACCAATATAATAGCATAAAGTCCCGCCTGGTTCAAGCCGCAGGAGCGAAGAGAAAAACCTAGTGCTTGACAAGGTAAGAGAACTGTCGTAAAATCAA
Source organism: uncultured Oscillibacter sp. (assembly GCA_948435975.1). Taxonomy (GTDB): domain Bacteria; phylum Bacillota; class Clostridia; order Oscillospirales; family Oscillospiraceae; genus Oscillibacter. Next base: position 3,536 of record CAOJHG010000281.1, read on the forward strand.
AGGCTGTGATCAGCTTGAGCGGGTTCTTTGATATTCGGCCTGTGGAGGAGGCATCTATCTATGAAGGCAAAAGCATTCTGGGCAGCGCTGCCCTATACGCTGCCGGTCTGCGCAGGTTATGTGGTCTTAGGAGCGTCCT
>CAOJHG010000282.1 GCA_948435975.1 uncultured Oscillibacter sp.
ATGCCGCCGTAACGCATTCCCATAGCAGACGTGATATAGCGGCTGTTCACCGGCCAAATATAGCCGCCAGGGTTGGACTGCGGCGCGGCGTTGCTGGCAGAACCGCCCTGAGCCGCCTGCTGTGCCGCACGGCGGGCCGCCTCCTCTGCCGCAAGCTCACGGCTAAGCTGGAGAATCTTTGCCTGAATAGCCTCAGCGTCGTCGTTGAGATCATCCATGGCGTCCTCTTGCTCGGACCTTTGGGCCCGCAACTGGGCAATGACCGCGTTCGCCTGCTCCCGCTGCTTGTCCAGCTCGGATTTCTTAGTTTCCAATTCCTGCTTCGCGGCCTCGGACTCTGCTTTCTGGCCTTCCAGAGCGGTTTTCTTCTCCTGAACCTCCTCCTGAATATCCTGTAGGTTCTGAATCACCCGCTGGTCATACTCCATAATCTCATTTACAATGTCCAAACGGCTCAGCAGGTCTGAAAAGCTGGTGGCCCGGAACAGAACCGACCAATAGTCCACCTTTCCCTGCTCCTCCATAGCCCGGACCCGCTTGCAGAACAGCTCGTACTGGGCTTCCTCCCGTGCCTCTGCATCCGCAAGTTCTGCCTCGCTTTGGGAAATCAACTGGGCATAAGCCTCAATCTCGTCCTCTTTGTTGGAAATCTCATCCTCTGTCAAACTGATCTGCTGGTCCAACAGGTTCTTACGCTGCAAGCTGCTGTTAATGTCGCTGGAAAGCTGGTCAATCTTCGCCTGGAGGTCCTTCTTCTCCTGGGCGATGTCCTTGGCGTCCCCCTTCAGCGCGTCAATATCCGCCTGCGTCACCGCTGCGGCAGGCAGAAGGTTCCCCCCCGCAATGCCCAGCGCCAGCACCAGAGCCGCCAGGGCCTGGACGGTCTTTTTCCATGTTCTCTGCTTCACAGCGTCCTCCTTTATACCAGTAAAAATTTCCGAATCGCCGATAAACTGCCTCCAACGCCCACCAGGATTCCCGCAGCAGAGAAGGACACCGCCACCGGCACCCAAAGCTCACGGAAGGAAATCACGTCAATCAACTGCAAGGCGTCATTGCTGCTCACACCCTGGGCAACCGCCTCGTACAGCCCCCATTGGAGCAGGAAGGCAATCACCGCGCCCAGAACGCCGATCATAAATCCCTCGTATACAAAGGGCCAGCGGATGAATCCATTGGTCGCGCCCACCATGCGCATAATGGCGATCTCCTCCCTCCGGTCGAACGTGGTCAGTCGGATCGTGTTGGAGATAATGAACACGGATACTACGAACAGAATCGCAATCAGGGCAATACAGACCACGGAAGCCACGTTCCGCACGGTGATAAAGCCCCCTGCTACATCCTCATAGGCGTTGACCTTGGCGATGCCTTCCGTATCCCAGACCTGCTGGGCGGTTTGGGAAATCTGGTTCAAATCCTGAATCTTGATGGAAAAGCGGTCCCGCAGAATCTCCGGGTCCAAATCCTGGAAGATGTCCTCCTCGGGGTATTCCTCAAGGAAGAGGTCCATAGCCTCCGTCCGGGTGATAAAGGTGACGGATACCACGTTTGGAATGTCCTCCAGGACCCTTTGGAGCGCCCTGGCCTGGCTGTTGCTGTAATCCTCATCCACATAGGCTAAAATCTCATTCTCTTGCTCCAGGTCCTTCAGAAGAGCGTTTGCGTTCACAGCCACCAGGGTGAAGGTGCCCATAATCAGCAGGCAGGCCACGGTAATGCCGATGGCGGCGAAGCTCATGAACCCATGACTGAACATGTTGGACAAGCCCTCATGGACGAAGTATGGAAAATTGTGTCTACCCATGAATATGTCCTCCCACATAGCCGCCCACGCTGTCGTTAATCACATGGCCGGAGTCGATGGTGATAACCCGCTTCCCAAAACGATCCACCAGATTTTTCTCATGAGTCACCACTACCATAGTAGTACCCAGTGCGTTGATTTTTACCAACAAGTCCATCAGCTCCAGGGACCGCTCCGGGTCCAGGTTGCCGGTGGGCTCGTCGGCGATGATGGTCTCCGGGTTGTTCACCAGGGCCCGCGCAATGGCCACCCGCTGCTGTTCCCCGCCGGAGAGCTCAGTAGGGTAGCTGCTGGCCTTCTTATCCAGGTCCACCAGTTCCAGAACATAGGGAATCCGCTTTCGGATCTCTCTGGAGGAAGCGCCCACGGCCCGCATAACAAAGGCCAGATTATCATAGACCGTCTTCTTCTCAATGAGGCGGAAGTCCTGGAAAATAACCCCCAGCGTCCGCCGCATCTGGGGAATCTGGCGTTCAGAAATATTGCTGGTGGAGAAGCCGTTAATCATAATGCGGCCGCTGCAAGGCTCCACTTCTCCGGTAAGGAGCTTGATGATAGTGGACTTGCCGGAACCGGAGGGACCCACCAGGAAGACGAACTCGCCGTCCTCAATCGTCAGCGTGATGCCTTGGATCGCCTTGGTCCCGTTGTCATATTCCATCTCCACGTCTTTTAATCGTATCATAGAGGCACCCCCAATTGCCGTCGAAAACCGCCTGTCCCGTGAGCGGCGTAAATACAAAGTTTATTGTAGCACAATCTTTTTTTCCCGTCAATCCGGCAAAAGACGCAGCCCTTTTATCTTTTGTGTTGTTAAGGTTTGGCTCTGGCGATTTCACGAATTGCACGTTGCGTATGAAAGCTGTCTGTGATAAACTTAGAGCAATAGTTCGAAAATCGTGAAAAGAGAGGCGTTATATATCATCGCAAAGGCATAAATGGAGATTATGATGACTTTGATGATGTGGAAAAGCTAATCGAATTCATCAAGACTGGAGAACGATAAATCAGGGTTGGATATTTTGACGAAAAATTTGGAGAACCGGACAGCGGCAGCACGAAAAGTAAATGGGAGAAAGGCGCATCCTCTTTCCCATTTGTGCTGCCGGCTTATGACTCCGGCGGTCTCACCGCCCCTTGTAACAAGCACAGAAGCAGCGTATAACACTGATAAATTCTCTTAATATTATCTCAATGCAACCACTCGTTGCGGAAGTTTCAAGAGCAGTTGATAGTGTGCCACGGGGAATTGCAGTATACTTTTGGTGAGGAGGTAAAGCAGATGTTGTCTGAAAAAATATATACGCTCAGGCGAAAAAACGGGTTATCTCAAGAACAGCTCGCAGAAAAAATCGGCGTATCAAGACAAGCAGTATCAAAATGGGAAGGAGGGCTGTCAACACCGGAGTTGGATAAACTGAAAGCTCTGAGCAAGTGCTTTCAAATTACAATGGATGAACTTACGGGAAGTCAACCCACAAGCTCGTCAAGCGAAACAGGTGAGAAAGACAAAACTGCGCTGCCAAAAGGAGAAAGCAGGACCGGCATAGGTTTTTGCGCGGCAGGTGCGGTCTGCCTCATCCTGCTCGGCGTCTTAACAGTGATACATCCATCATCTGTCAGTCAAATCAACGAGTCCTCTATGATTACCTTAAACGGAACGGGAATCCTTTTTGCACTGTCTGCACTGCTTATGATATGGGGACTCATTCTGATTCTTAAAAGAAAATAGTAGGAGGTACTTTCAATGAAGAAGCATAAAAGCCTGACCTGTCTGTTTGCAGCACTTGCGATTCTGCTCTCAAACGCCATGTGCGCCACAGTTGCATATAATTATTGTTCACTTCAGTGGGGCGGACAG
>CAOJHG010000283.1 GCA_948435975.1 uncultured Oscillibacter sp.
GGGTCAGGCGGTTGTCGCAGTAGATGGGGCTCTTGATGCCGCTGGCCCAGGTAAACGGCTCATCCGGGCGGAGAAAAACCGCGCCGATAGACAGCAGGTCATGGGCAATGGTCTGTTCACGTGTCATAATTTTCTTCTCCTTTTTATCAAATCCCAATTTGCTTTCGTGTTCCCGGTGATATAATTCATATTTTTGCCGGATATTTATTGACTTCTCTCAATCCTTTTTTAGGTTCTCTTCCCATGCCACATGTTCAATTGTCTCTGAATATTCTCTGCATCGGAAAGCCAATCAAGCCACCTCTTGTAAAATTCATAAAAACTGTATGCCAGAAGATGGTAAGCATTCTCATGATCCGTAGTGAATACCTGCCCTTTATGCTCACCGGATACAACAAGGCCAAAATCCCATTGGCATCCATGGGTTCCCAGGACAAGAAAACCGTCTGTGTCGCAAAGGCTGTCTTTCTCTGTTCTGTAGATAAAAAATTTATATGGATTTTCCTCATAAGCATCCTTGTTAAAAGAACAGCTTTCCGCATCTTCCGGCATCATCGGCCGCGGCGCAAACGGCGTGCCTAAGCTGCATTGATACGCCTCATGAAAGCGGTTATGATCCCTTCTCATAAAGGAATCCTCAAAGGACATGATCCCGTAATCAGGACCTGCTCCTCCATCAGCGATCTGGGTAATAAACTGGAAATAATCCTTTGGAAGTGTAAAATTATACTTTTCTTCTGCCGAACGGACAATTGCCTCATCAATCGGCGGATTCAGCTTATATTGATGCGCCGATGCACCAAATAACTCGCATTTTCGATCAATGCGGTGTGCCCGCTCCAATATTTCCGCTACTTTCTCATAACGTAATGCTGCCATTTTCTCTCCTAATTAGTGTACAAAAATACATATCTTTTTTATCAACTTACTGGGAACACGAAGTTGAATTGGGACTTTATCAAATCCGCCGCTCCAGCAGAACCAGAGCAGACATTTTCCCTCAGCCCAGGAACTCCCGCACGGCCTGCCGGTATGCCTCCACGGGGTCCTTCGCCTGCGTAATGGGGCGCCCCATAACAATACAGTCGCAGCCGCTGCGTCCAGCCTTCTCCGGCGTCATGACCCGCTTCTGGTCCCCAACGTCGCCGCCCGCAAAACGTACTCCGGGCGTGACTGTGCAAAAAGCCTTCCCGCAGCGCTCCTTTACTAAGGCGGCTTCCAGCGGGGAACACACTACGCCATCCAGCCCGCTAACTGCGGCATTTTTCGCGTAAGAGAGGACCGTCTCGGCCATGGACGCGCTGATCAGCAGCTCGTTTTTCAGCGCGGCCGCGTCTGTACTGGTCAACTGGGTCACGGCAATCAGCAGAGGCCGGGTCCCATCGGGGCGGGTCAAGCCCTCCAGCGCGGCCTTCATCATGGCGGAGCCCCCGGCGGCGTGAAGGTTCACCATGTCCACATCCAGTCCGGAGAGCACGGACATAGCGCGCTTGACGGTGTTGGGAATGTCGTGCAGCTTCAAATCCAGGAAAATCTTGTGGCCCCGCGCCTTGATCTCACGGACGGTTTCCGGCCCTCCGGCATAAAACAGCTCCATGCCGATTTTCACAAAGGGCTTTTCCCCAGCGGGGAACCGGTCCAGAAAGCGGAGGGTCTCCTCCTTGGTTGGGAAGTCCAGCGCAATGATTACATCCTTAGTCATCGTGTGCTCCTCCTGTCAAGTCCGAAATTTTATCAATGCCCAGCTCTTCACAGACAGCGGGCAGGTCCTCAATGATCTTTTTGCAGGCATAGGGGTCCCGCAGGTTCGCCGCTCCCACCTCTACGGCAGAGGCCCCCGCCAGCATCATTTCTATGGCGTCCCGAGCAGAGCTGACCCCGCCGCAGCCAATGATCGGCAGGTCTTTCCCCACCGCTTCATAAACGTCCCACACCATCCGCAGGGCCACCGGGAACACGGCTGGTCCGGAGAGCCCTCCAGTGCGGTTTGCCAGGACGGGGCGGCGGTCCTTCAAGCCAATACGCATCCCCAGAAGGGTATTGATCAGGCACAGGCCGTCGGCGCCCGCGTCCGCACAGGCACGGGCAATTCCGGCGATATCCGTGACATTGGGGCTGAGCTTCAGGAAGACCGGCTTTTTTGTAACAGCTTTGACCGCTCTTGTGACGGCGGCGGCGCTCTCCGGGTCAGAGCCGAAGTTTTTGCCGCCCGCGTGGACGTTGGGGCAGGAGATGTTGACCTCCAGGATGGCGGCCTGTACCACGTCCTCCAGCTTCCGGCAGTTCTCCGCATACTCCTCCAAAGAGAAGCCGCCGATGTTGGCAATCACCGGGCCATGGAAGATTCTGGCGATGTTGGGGACCTCTTCCGCTATCACGGCGTCAATGCCGGGATTTTGCAGGCCCACAGCGTTCAGCATACCAGCAGGAGCCTCCGCAATCCGAGGCTGGGAATTGCCGGTACGGGGCTGCGCTGTGGTGCCCTTCCAGGAAAAAGAACCCAAGATATCCAGGTCGTACCATTCCGCAAACTCCCGCCCATAGCCAAAGGTGCCCGAAGCGGGGATAATGGGATTTTTCATCGTCACGCCCGCCAGATTCACCGATAAATCTACCATATGATTTCCTCCTTCCGGAACACAGGACCTTCCTTGCAGACCCTCCGGGGACCGCCGGCCGTCTGAATGGAACACCCTACGCAGGCCCCAAACCCGCAGGCCATCCGGGCCTCGAAGCTGAACTGTCCGCCGGTGACTTGGGGCAGACTGTGGACGGCTTTCAGCATGGGTGTGGGACCGCAGGCCAAAACATAGGCGTTTTCGGGAATCAGGTCCGTGACGAATCCTTTTGCGCCCAGGCTTCCATCCTCTGTGGCGATTTCCATCGGGCAGTTCAGGGCGGAAAATTCCTCGACATAAATCGCATCCTCTTCAGACCGGAAGCCCAGCGCAATCCGGAACGCCTGTCCAGCCTCCTTCATCCGCTTTGCAAGGCCGTACAGCGGTGCAGCGCCGATTCCCCCGCCCGCCAAGACGGGATTTGTCCCCACGGTCTCCGGGGAAAAGTCGAAGCCGCTGCCCAGTCCCGCCAGCACGTCCAGGCGGGTTCCGGGAACCGTGTCAATCAGCTCCCGGGTGCCCTCTCCGGCCTCCTTGACCAGCAGGATCAGATGATATTTCGTCCAGTCACAGACGGAGATAGGGCGGCGGAGGTATCTGCCCGGCAGAGCGATGTTGACAAACTCCCCCGGCGCGGTGATGGCGGCGGTGTCCTGGGATGTGCCGCCAGTAAGGACCAGCTCCCAAGTATCCCGGCTCAAACGTCTCCGGCGCTCCCATGTGAACCAGCATTTTTTCATCGTTCGACCTCCTGATACACCATGTTTCCCCCGCAGAGGGTCATATAAACGGCGGCGTCCACGTTCCAGCCCTCAAAAGGCGTGGCGCGGCCCAGAGAGCGGAACCTCTCCGGTCTGACCATGCCTGGACGGTCCAGCGCCAGCACCGTCAAATCCGCGGGCTGTCCTGCTTCGATTTTCCCGCCCGGCAGTCCGAACAGGCGGCGGGGATCGACGCACAGCGCATTCAGGATAACGGCCAGCGGAACCTTTCCCGTCTTCACCAGTCCGGTATACAGCACCGGAAACGCGCACTCCA
>CAOJHG010000284.1 GCA_948435975.1 uncultured Oscillibacter sp.
TGCTCGTCGTCTCCCTCGCCTTCGCCGGTGAGGTTGTCCCCCAGGTGCTCCACGCTGCCAGAGGCGTGCTTGAGGTTGCCGTAGAAGACGAAATCCCCGTCGCTGGCAACCTTGCCGCTGCCGCCGAGCAGGAAGGCCGCGGCGTCCAGATCGAAAGCGGAACCGCCGTCGTACTTATTGGTATCCCAGCCCAAGCCAATCAGCAGCTTGCTGAGACCGGGGTTTCCCTTGGTCAAATCTACTTTCTGTCCTTTAGTCAAACTAACAGCCATATTGCAATTTCCTCCTGTAATGATTATTTCATGCGGCACTCTACCGCAGGATCACCCATTATTTTTCATGACCAGTTTACGCACCAGGTCCAGCGGAATGATGGTGACGGCCATGACCAGCACAAAGAGCCACTCGCCTGCGTTGAGTCCAAAGCACCGGAGAATGACGCCGCCGCAGTAAGTCATGATGACCTGCACCACCACAATCAGGCCCATGACCCGCAGGAAGCCGGGGTTGCCGCTGAGGTTGTCGAACAGGTTCAGTTGATCCGTTCGGGCGTTGAAGGCGTTGAAGACTGCGATGAAGATGAAGAACGCGAAATAGCCCGTCAGCAGGTACTTGTCCGCCGCGTCAGCCCGGAAGAAGGCATGAGAGAAGGGGGTAAGGATAAAGACCAGGCTCAAGGCAAAGGTCCAGCCTGCGCCGATAAGAATGGAGCTCCACATCCTGCGGCTGACAATGGGCTCGTCACGCCGTTTGGGGGTTTCCTCCATATAGCGCTGAAGAGCCGGTTCGCCGCCAAAGGCCAGAGCCGCCAAGGTGTCCATGACCAGGTTGACCCACAGGATCTGGGTGATGGAGAGAGGATTTTCGATGCCAAGCAGAGGGGAAACGAAGCTGATGAGCACTGCCGCCACATTGATGGTCAGTTGGAAAATGATGAACTTTCGGATACTGTTGAAGATGGTGCGACCGTAGAGGATGGCCTTTTCGATAGAGTTGAAGTTGTCGTCCAGAATGACGATTTCGCTGGCCTCCTTGGCAACCTCGGTGCCGCCGCCCATGGCGAAGCCTACGTCTGCCCGCTTCAAAGCAGGGGAATCGTTCACGCCGTCGCCCGTCATGCCAACTACCAGGTTCATTTCTTGGGCCACACGGACAAAGCGGCTCTTATCGCTGGGCAGGGCACGGGCCACAACGCGGATATTGGCCAGACGTTCCTTTAGCTGCTTGTCGTCCAACTGGGCCAGCTCGTCGGAGGTCATGACAATCTCACTCTCGCTCTTGAGCAGTCCGGCTTCCTTTGCGATTGCCATAGCGGTATCTTTCCGGTCGCCGGTAATCATGACGACCTGAACACCGGCCCGCTGCACCTGAGCGATAGCGGTCACAGACTCCGGGCGGACCTCGTCGCGGATACCTACCACGCCCACCAAGGTCCAGTCACCCTCGGGAAGAGAACCCTGGTCCGGGTCAATTGCGCTGTCGCTGACCGCAAGGGCCAGAACGCGGATGGCACGGCCCGCCAGCTCGTCAATCTTGTCCTCAATGGTGGAGTGTCCGCTCTGGAAGGGCTTGCGGGTCCCGTCGATGTCATAGTAGGAGGTACACTTGCTGAGGATCTTCTCCGGCGCACCTTTAATGAGGGAGAGGTTATAATCCCCTTCCACCTGGGCGGCAGAGTATTTGTTCTGGCTGTTAAAGGGGATGCTGCCTGTGAGCTTAACGCTTGCGGAATGGCCGTCTCCGGAAACAAAGCCCAGGATAGCCCGCTCGGTTGCATTGCCGCCGACGATATGGGCAGACGCGCCCTCTCCCGTCATGATGGCGCTGGTGTTGTACCGAACGCCCAGGGACAGCAGCCGTCCCAGCTCTCCGGGGATATCGCTTCTTGTCTTGTAAGCCCGTCCCTCGCCGTCCACGAATGCCACGGCCTCAAGCTGGCCCTTGGTAATCGTGCCAGTCTTATCGCTGAACAGGATATTCAAGCTGCCGGCCGTCTCAATACCGGAGACCTTCCGCACCAGCACGTTATCCTTGAGCATTTTTCCCATGTTCTGTGCGGACACGATGGCGATCATCAGCGGCAGGCCCTCAGGAACCGCCATGACAATAATGATGACCGCCAGCATCACGGCTTCCACGGCGTCGTTGACCAACTGCATCCAGTTAGAGCAGTAGGCGGTGATAGCGGCGATGTCGAAGCCGTTGTGAATGACCACCCGCTGGAGCATGAACGCCACCGCGATAGCAATACCGCCAATATAGCCGAACTTGCTGATCTGGTCCGCCAGCTTGCCCAGCTTGAGCTTCAGCGGGGTGTCCCGGTCGTCGTCGGCCTGGAGCTCGCTGGCGATCTGACCATAAACAGACTTGTCGCCCACGGTGGTAACTTCCATCACCGCGTTGCCGGAGCAGACCACAGAACCACGAAAGACCTTATAGGGATTCAGGAAATCCATAGAGGTCTCTTCGTCCTTATAGCCCTCGGGCATGACGCGTTTGGCAGCCTCCTTTGCCTCACCGTTCAAAACAGACTGGTCCACCTGGATGGTCCCCTCCGCCAGAACGCCGTCCGCAGGAATCTTGTCGCCGGACTGGAGCAGCACCCAGTCACCTACTACAATATCCTGAATGGCGATTTCCGCAACCTCGTTGTTCCGGTAGACCTTGCATTTGATCTGGGAAGCCTCTTCCTGCAGCTTTTGGAAGGCGTTTTCATTCTTGTACTCTGAGAAAGTGGAGACCAGAGTAGCCAGCAGCACCGCCATGGCAATGCCTACGGACTCATACCACTCCGTCTGGCCCAGGAAGGCAAAGATGACGTTGATTACCAGTGCCACGCAGAGAATTTTAATCATGGGGTCGCCGAAGTTGCCTTTCAGCTTTTCCCAGAAGCCTTCCGATGGCTGTTCTGTTAGATGGTTGTCGCCGTGCTGTTCCCTGGACGTGCGAACCTGTTCGTCCGTCAGACCACGTGTGTGCATTGTGTGATTCTTCCTTTCCATGTTTCCCGATTCATTCCCCATATTCCCGCCGCCTGCCGGGTGAGTGAAAAGCAGGGAGGCGCTCTGGATATGAAAGCGAACCGGGCATTCCTTTTTTCCTCCGATAAAAGAGTATCAATCCATACTAACCCGAAGGAATACTATAAATATGGACAAATTGTGAAGATTTCATGACAGAACTATAAAATCCTGCCAGAGTTTGGCAAAGGGCAGAGAGAAGCTGACTACCCCTGGGAGACCTCGATCAAGTAGCTCCGTTCCCCGCTGGAGGCCCGGAAGACCGCTCCATCCCGCAGCAGCACGGCCTGTCCAATGGGCACCAGGTTCCCACGGGGGGAGGTCATACCCTGAATTTTGTGGTTCACCAGCAGCCACTGTCCTTGATACTTGCAGACATAGGCCAGCATTTCCCGGTCAGCTTTCTCGTCTGGGAAGGCGTCCGCCATGATGTGCCACTTAAACAGGGGCATGTTGTGGTATACGTCCACCTCGCCCGCGTGCATCCATTGGCCCACCCGCCCCCGCAGAGGACTTTTCAGGCGGAGCCGGACAATGTTTTCCCGCTTCACACGGGTGCCGCAGAAGGGACATACCGGATGGCGGGTATCGTGGAGGATGAACCATTTTGCGGCGCAGTCTGGATTCTCGCAGG
>CAOJHG010000285.1 GCA_948435975.1 uncultured Oscillibacter sp.
CTCCGAGGGATTCATACCCGCCGCCGGTTCGTCCAGCAGCAGCAAAGAGGGGTTCGTCGCCAAAGCCCGGACGATTTCCAGACGCCGCTGGGCCCCGTAAGGCAGAGACCCCGCCCGGACCTTCGCTAAATCCTCCATGTGGAAGAGGGACAGCAGTTCCAGGGCGCGCTCGTGGGCGGTCTTCTCCTCCTTCCAGAAGTTCGGCAGGCGGAAAATACCCTCCCACATATTATAGTGCATCTCATTATCCATGGCGGTCTTTACATTGTCCTCCACGGAGAGTTCCTGAAAAAGACGGATGTTCTGGAAGGTCCGCGCAATGCCCGCCCGGTTGACCTTGATGGTATCCATGCCGTGGGTGTCATGCCCGTCTAAAAGGATGGTGCCCTTGGTGGGCTGGTAGACTTTCGTCAGGAGATTGAAAACCGTGGTCTTGCCCGCGCCGTTGGGTCCAATCAGGCCCGCAATCTCCGTGCGGCCGATGGTGAGGTTAAAATCCTCCACCGCTTTCAGGCCGCCGAAGGTAATGCCCAGGTTGATGCACTCCAGGATGGGGGATTTGTTGATGTCCCGCTCTGGAATCAGGCTGTCAGAGGGGATGGGGACCAGCTTTGCCACGTCAGACCGCCTCCTTTCTTCTGTTTTTCCGTCCGCTGCCATTGCCCTTGAAACGATTCCCGAAGCGGTCCAGGTAGCTCCGGAGCGTGGGGTTGTTCGTGACCAGCATGACCAGAATCAGCACGATGGCGTAAACCAGCATCCGGTAATCGGAGAACTGCCGCAGGGCCTCCGGGAGAATGGTCAGCACCGCCGCCGCAATCATGGACCCCATCATATTGCCCAGACCGCCCAGCACCACGAAGACCAGCACCAGGATAGAGGTGTTGAAATCAAACTTGCTTGCCACGATGGTGGAATAGTTCATAGCGAACAGGGTCCCCGCCGCCCCCGCCAGAGCCGCGGAGGTTACGAAAGCAATCATCTTATACTTTGTGATGTTGATGCCGATGCTCTCGGCGGCAATGCGGTTGTCCCGAATCGCCATGATTGCGCGGCCTGAGCGGCTGTTCACCAGATTGAAGACCACCGCCAGCGTCACCAGCACCAGCAGGGTCCCGGCGGTAAAGGTGGAGATTTTCTGAATGCCGCCCATGCCCATAGGACCGGCAACAATCAGCTTTCCGCCCTCCTCCAAGCCGGTAGAATCCTCCAGCAGACTGATATGGAGGCCGCTGCCGTCCAAACCCACATAGAGGTTTGTGAAAATAGTCTTGATAATCTCACCGAAAGCCAAGGTCACAATCGCCAGATAGTCGCCCTTGAGCCGCAGAACGGGAATACCAATAAGGAAGCCCGCCAGAGCCGCAAAGGCCGCGCCCGCAATCATGCCCGCCGCAAGCCGCAGAGGTGCAAACGGAATCATCTCCTGTAGGGAGGACGCAGCCACTACGCCCGCAAAAGCCCCCACGCTCATGAAACCCGCGTGGCCCAAGGACAGCTCACCCAAGACTCCAACCGTCAGGTTCAAAGAGACCGACATGACCACATAGGCGCAGATAGGAACCAGCATACCCTTCAAGGAGGAACTCAGGGACCCGTTCATAGCCTGAAGGATCACATAGGCCAGAATCACCAGGCCATAGGTCAAAAAGTTCTGCCGGGAGGTCTTGCTCAATTTCTTAAAAGAAGCCATAATCCCCCTCCTTACACTTTCTCGCTGATCTGCTTGCCCAGCAGACCGGCGGGCTTCACCAGCAGCACCACAATCAGCACGCCGAACACGATTGCGTCGCTGAGCTGCATAGAGATGTAGGCTTTGGCAAAGGTCTCGATGACGCCCAGCAGCAGTCCGCCCAGGAAAGCCCCCGGAATAGACCCGATCCCCCCGAACACAGCGGCGGTAAAGGCCTTGATGCCCGGCATGGAACCCGTCGTAGGCACTAAGGTCGGATATGCGGAGCACAGCAGCACGCCTGCCACCGCCGCCAAACCAGAACCAATGGCAAAGGTCATGGAGATGGTGCCGTCCACGTTAATACCCATGAGCTGCGCCGCGCCCTTGTCCTCGGAACATGCCCGCATAGCCTTTCCCATCTTCGTCCGGTTGATGAAGCTCATCAGTCCAACCATAATCACCACACAGGTAACAATGGTGACGATGGTGACATAGGAAATGGTTAGCTGGCCGTCAAAAAGGCGGATGCTGTTTTTGGCCTCTGCGCCCTCACCCAAGGTAAAAAACGCGGGGAACATCATGGGGTTGGAGGACCACAGGAGCAGAGCGCTGTTTTGCAGAAAATAGCTCACGCCGATAGCCGTAATCAGCACCGCCAGAGAGGGCGCCTGCCGCAGGGGCTTGTATGCCAGACGCTCCACCGCCATGCCCAGGATGGTGCATACCACAACGGCCCCCAGAATGCCCAGGACAGGGGGCAGGCCATAGGAGGACACCGCAAAAAAGCAGATGTAAGCGCCCACCATGATAACGTCTCCATGGGCGAAGTTCAGCATTTTGGCGATACCATAAACCATGGTGTAGCCCAGGGCGATAATGGCGTAAATGCTGCCCAGGCTGATACCGCTGATCAGAAAGTTCAAAAAGGTCATTCACCACACCTCTTTCTGTTTCGTTTTTCGGGATGCGTATCTGAAAAGCACCGCCGTCCGGTATTTTTCAGATACGCGCCCCGCCGGGAGACCGCTGAAGGCCCCCGGCGCTGGAACACGTATCCTAATCCATTCTCTATTTGGAAAAACAAGCGCTTAGTTCAGGGTGATATATTCGCCGCCCTGAATCTGAACCACGATGGGAGACTTCGTGACCGCGCCGTCAGCATCCCAGGTCGCGTTGCTGCCGGTGAGTCCGTCAAAGCTCATGGAGGTGAACTGCTCGATCATCAAGCCGCAAAGCTCCTCTGCGCTCATGTCGGGGGTAGCGCCTGCGTTCTCCAGAGCCTGCTTGTAGGCATATACGCAGTCATAGCCGTCAGCCGCAAACTGGTTGGGAATTTCACCGTGACGGTTCTGGTACTCGGTCACGAAAGCCTGCACCTTTTCATCGTCGGAGTTGGCGTTGAAGGGGGTCAGAAGCATCACGCCTTCGGCCAGGGAGGTGTCGAAGCCCTTCAGAGTCAGAATGCCGTCCATGCCGTCCACGCCGAACCAAGCGGGAGCGTAGCCCACAGACTTGGCCTGGGAGAAGATCAGGGCCGCTACCTGATAATACATGGGCAGGAACACCAGGTCCGCGCCGTTGCTCTGGGCGTCGGCAATCTGCACAGAGAAATCGGTAGCGTTGCTGTTGTTGAAGTTGGTGTCGGACACAACCTCCAGGCCCTGATTGGCACACTCGGCCATGAAGGTGTCATAAATGCCCTTGGAATACACATCGTCATTCTTCCAGATAACGGCGATCTTTGTGCCCAGGTTCTTTTCCGCAATGCTCTGGGCGGCCAAGGTGCCCTGAGTGGGGTCGATGAAGCACATCTGGAACATGTTGTCCTTGCCCGCAGTGGTGGCGGTGGAGGACGCGGAGGGGGTCAGGGCAAAAATGCGGTCCGCGAAGGTCTCAGCGGCAGTAGCCTCGCAGAGAGTGGAGGTAACGGAGCCCAGAGAGAGCTGCATACCCCAGTCCTTCAG
>CAOJHG010000286.1 GCA_948435975.1 uncultured Oscillibacter sp.
TCTCCTGCTTCCACCCAGGCTACGCTCCATGCGGCGGCTCGGGCAGTAATCTGCTCGTACAGCTTTTCCCGTTTCTTCTCTGTCAGCTTCTTGGAGTCATCAAGGCCAGCCAGCTCCAGTTCCCGCGGGAGAATCACGGCAGCAGCATACACCGGTCCCGCCAAAGGACCCGCGCCAGCCTCGTCCACACCGCAGACGGTTTCGACTCCCGCCGCCCACTGTTCCCGTTCATAAATCCACAGGTCCATCTTTCTCCCTCTCTCTGCTGTTCCAGTCATTCAATCGTCAAGCCTCCGGCGGCACTTCCAGAGTAAAACGGCCCAGCTTCCCGCCCCGGAACTCGTCCAGCAGGATATTCGCCATGCGTTCCGTGTCCACCTCGCCGCCAGAAATCAAAAATCCCCGTCGCCGCGCCGCTGTCTCTAAAAGGCGGTAACCATAGGCAATGTCGTTTTCCTCTTTTTCCCGTTCCGGCAGGGCGGAAAGCTTATACCCCGCCAACAAAGCGCCTGGATAATTCTCCCCCAAATAGGCCGCCAGGTGACAGCCCAGCGTCTCCGTGTCCAGAATCTCATCTTTCACTGCGCCGGTAAAGGCCAAATGCAGACCCACAATTTTGTCGTCAAACTTCGGCCATAGAATACCAGGCGTGTCCAGCAGGTCCAGAGACGCATCCACATGGACCCACTGTTTTCCCCGCGTGACGCCGGGGCGGTCCCCTGCCTTAGCCGATTTGCGTCCAGCAACTTTATTGATAAAGGTGGACTTGCCCACGTTCGGCACCCCCACCACCATCGCCCGGACAGGACGGCCTACCTGACCTTTTTCCTGCCAGCGTGCAATTTCATCTTTCAGGGCGTTTCGTACCAAAAACGTGATTGCTTGCCCAGCATTAGCGCCGTTCTTGGAATCCAGTGCCGCCGCTTCTATGCCCAGCGCCTTCTTGAAATAGCTGACCCACACACGGTTCATCTGCTGGTCCGCCTGGTCCGCCCGGTTCAAAATGACCGCCCGCGGCTTTCCCCCGCAGATGGCGTCGATGTCTGGATTGCGGCTGGACAGTGGGACCCGTGCATCTGTCAGCTCCACCACGATATCCACATGCTTCAAGTCACCCTCGATTTGCCGGCGGGTCTTGGTCATATGTCCTGGATACCATTGAATATCCATCGTCAGCCGATCCCCCCAATCCGTCCAAAATCCCGTTCCTTCGTGAAATTATCCACCCCTGGAAACGCCAGAAGCACCGCCCTGCCAATCACATAGCGGCAATCCACCGTTCCCAGACGGACATCCCGGCTGTCGCTACTGTGGTTGCGGTTGTCCCCCATGACGAAGATGCTGCCCTCTGGCACAGTCAGGGGAAATTCCGTGCCGTCGTTCTTATACGTTGGTTCATTGATATAGTCCTCGTGAAGCTGTTCCCCATCCACATAGACGCTGCCAGTGGAAAAGTCGATGTCCACTACCTGCCCCTCTGTGGCAACCACCCGCTTTACAATGGGGTCCGGCATAAAGGATTCCTTCCGCAAAACCACGACGTCTCCCCGCTGATATCCCCCGCACAGCGCCCCGCTCAGCACCAGCAGACGGTCCCCGTTCTGGAGAGTTGGCTCCATGGAGTGCCCGTCCACCCCGATCAGACGGATGACGAAGGTAAACACAACCACCACCGTCAGCACCGAACACACCAGCGCCTGCATCCACTCGTAGGCCTCCTGGCTCCGGCGCTTCTCCGGCTCCTTAGCGGGCCCGTGATCTTGCTCGTTTTCCATGGTTCTCTCTATCTCCCAATCTCTTTAGTTCAGTCTTCCAATGCGGCTCCATTCCCGCTCGTTCAGGCCCGCCGTCTTTCCCGGCACCAGCAGCGCTACTGCACGGCCAATCAGACACCGGGTATCTACCGCGCCCAGGTCCGGCTCCCGGCTGTCACGGCTGTCATTCCGGTTGTCGCCCATGATAAATACGCAGCCCTCCGGCACCGTCAGAGGAAAGGAGGTCCCCTCCGCCAGATGCGTCGCTTCCCGGATATAGGGCTCGTTCAGCGCTTCTCCATCCACATAGACAATCCCGGCGTTAAAGTCGATGTCCACGGTCTCCCCTTCTACGGCGATCACGCGCTTCACAATAGGCTCGCCGTTCTCAAAGGTGGACTTGGCCGCAATCACGATATCTCCACGCTTATAGTCCCCGCAGAGCAGGCTGTTCACCACCAGCAGCATATCGCCGTTTTGCAGAGTGTTCCGCATAGAGCCGCCGGACACGCCCACCACCCGCGCAGCAAACGTGAACAGCAGGACCGCAGCCAGCACGGAACACACCAGAGCCTGCACCCATTCATATATGCCCCGGCCCAGAGTCTTTTCTTCGTTTTGTCCGTCAGGTGTCATCATCATTCCTCCGAAATTCAAAAATCATCCCAAGAAAAACTGAGCGCTCACCCAGTAAGGCTTTTTCTCTAATCTAAAAAATCAGTATAACAAAAAAGCGCCGGGACCACAAGAGGAACTTTGTAAACTCCGGCACTTCTGGGCAAAAATGTTTTCCGTACGCCGCAGGACTCGGCTAAAACGCAAAAAGACCGGACCGCCGGTGAAGCTGCCCAATCTCTTTTTTCAGCCGGTCCGCGCTTTATCCGGCAGAGCCAGAGCGATTTGCAGCGATATGGTCAAGAGAAGAAATTCTGCACCAGGACCATATACAAAACCGTTCCGCCGCCAACGCTCAGCAGGGTGTTTTTCTTCCAGCGGTGGAGAAGGAAAATAAACCCAGCCGCAAGAGCCTCCGGCAAACCGTGAAAGCTGCTGAATACCGCGTCCCGCAGGCAGTACACCACCAAGAAGGCCATCATGGCACGGGGCAGGACCTTCCCCATGCGCACGACTACAGCAGGCGGCTCCTTCCCCTCCGGAAAAATCAGGAAGGGCAGAAACCGCGTCAGCAGTGTTCCCGCCGAGATGAGCGCAATGGTAAAAATCCGCTGTGCATCCGTCATCTTACCTTCCCCCTCTCCTTCAAAAGCATACAGCCTCCCGCCATCAGCGCCATGGCAGGGAGCATAAAACCATCGCTCCCCAACAACGCCAAGCACACCGCAGAGCATCCAAAACCAATCAGCGCTGAACGGTGGTCCTCCGCTTCTTCCCACTGGTTCAGCATCAGGACAATAAAAAGGGCCGTCATGGAAAACTCGATTCCCGTCGTGTTGAAGCGGAGCACGTCTCCCAAAAGGGACCCCAGCGCCGTGCCGAAGACCCAGTAACCTTGGTTCAGCAGTGTGACAAAGAACATAAACCACCCCCGGTCCACTTCCTGTGGGGGCGTCACTGTACAGTTTACTGTGAAGGTCTCATCACTCATGCCGTAGATCAGGTATGCCTTTTTCTTTCCCGTGTTCCGGTACTTCTCCAGCATAGACACACCATAAAAGAGGTGCCGCGCATTCACCGCCAGGGTCAAAAACAGAGCGTGGAACGGGTCGAAGGGGGACAAGATGACATTCACAGCGGCAAACTGCATAGCGCCGGCAAACACGGTCACGCTCATCACTACGGGCAGCAAAAAGGAAAAACCCATATTCCGCAGCAAAA
>CAOJHG010000287.1 GCA_948435975.1 uncultured Oscillibacter sp.
TCGATTATCATAATTTTTTGCATATGGCTGTTACCGCCTCGTCGTTTTCCCTATACTAACACAAGTGGAGCGTATTTGTCCAGAAGTGATGGCCTTGGGGGAAAAATCAAATAATCTCAAATTCCCCCTTGACAACAGCTTTGGAAATATCCTTTGAAGAAGCAATCAAAAATCGCCATGATGGATTTTCCTTTGACAGCAAAGCGGCGGTCCATTTCGTGGTGAAAAAGTTCGGCTATGAGCGGACACCTTACGTCCTGGCAGCAACGGTGTGTGACAAGGAACATGATGGCCGTTTTTCGTATAAAAATAAGGATTGGGCGAGAACAATCCCTGTCCTTGAGAATGCGGACGGAATTGGAGGAAACAGGAACAGAGAGTTTGTGGTACAGAGCCACCCTGCAATTACGGACGGCTTTGTGACAGCGGCCCGGCGTGAGTACCTGCTGTCCCTGCCGCTGGCGAAGAAGGACATTAAGGCGGAGGCGCTGAACATCCTGTGCATATTTCAGGATGCCCGACAGCCGAACAGCCCCAGCGGTACTCGCTACATAGCCCGGATTTCTCCCGACTTTCTGGCACGGGCCAAGACGACGGATACAGACCGCCTTATGGCTATGCTGTCCTTCCAGTCCCTCTCCTTTTCCATCCTAGAGGGCCGGTAGGGGACCTATGCCCTGAGCTTCCAGGACGAGGACCGCTTTCAAAAGCTCCAAATGCGCAAGCCCTAAAACACACCAGAGAGGTTTATGTTGCCTACCGCAAGGCCGGGTAATCAAAGAAGTTCCGGGCGGAGCACGAGAGTGAGATACTTCTGCATCAGGCGGCAAAGAAATATTTTGATGGGCTGGGGCTGAAAAAGCCGCCCGCTGTCAAAAGCCTTCAGGCTGAGTACGCCGCTCTGCTGGCAGAGAAAAAATCCGCCTATGCTGACTGCCGAAAGGCAAGGGACGAGATGCGGGAACCGCTGACCCTCAAGGCCAACATGGAACGGCTGATGGGCTATGAGGAACAGGAGAAGGAGGCGGAAGCCACATATTCTTTGTTTTCCGCATTTGCCTGTTATCGTATTGTTTTGGCTGGTCTGGAATTGCAAAGAGGACGGCAGACTGGTATAATTCAGGGGAGCAATGTGTCAGGAGGTGTTTCATATGTTTACTGTGGAAAAGATTCAGCAGCTCAATGAATTGGAGATGTCTGTCTATCAATATGTGACCCTGCATCAGAGCGCGATTCCCTATATGCGCATCCGGGAGCTGGCGGCGGAGGCCCACGTTTCCACCACCACGGTCCTGCGGTTCTGCAAAAAGCTGGGCTGTGACGGTTATGCTGAATTCAAGCTGAAGCTGAAGGACTCTCTGGGGCATCAGAACGTGGCCCGGGTCCCGGAGGACCTTTCGGAGCTGAAAGCCTTTCTGGAACGCATGGAATCCCCCGCCTATCAGAATCGGCTGGATGAAGCCTCCTCCATAATTGCCAAGGCGGACCGGGTTCTCTGCGTAGGGGTTTCCAATTCCGGTTATATGGCCCAGTATGCCGCCCGGTACTTCTCCACTTTCGGAAAGTTCAGCATGGCCCTGACAGACCCCTTCTATCCCGTCTGGCAGTTGAACGATTCCGCCAACACGGTCGCCCTGGTGTTCTCCATCTCCGGGGAAGTCGCCCAGACGATACAGATTACCAATCAGCTCAAGCGGCATCTGTGCAAAATCATCAGCATCACCAACACGGAAAGCAGCACGATTGCCCAGCTTGCCGACCTGCGTTTAGCCCACTACATCACCATGCGCCGCGGGAAGGAAAACGTAGATTTTACTCAGCCGCAAATTGAATCCATCATCGACTATTCCACCCAGGTTCCGGCGCTGATCGTGGCGGAAATGCTGGCAAAACGAGTCGCCGCACGTCTGACGGAGGACTGACTGAACGCCGCTTTTTGTGGGATAAAAAACAAACCGTTTTTTTGGAAAAACAAGTTCCAAAAGGGCGGTTTTGTTTTTTTGGCGTCCAAAACTAATGACATTTCAAACTTTTACAGCTATAATCAGGGTCGGAAATCCGGTACCGGAAATTGCAAACCGGCTGTTTGGATGGGCCCACCGGACAGCGCACTGCAAGGAGGAAGGAAACTCATGGCAAAAGTTCGAGATTACAAGAAACTTGCCGCCGATATCAAGAACTCGATCGGCGAGAGCAATATCCAATCCGCCACCCATTGCGCCACCCGTCTCCGTTTGGTTCTGAAGAATCCCCCGGATGCTTCCATTATCAAGAAGATTGAACAGATGGCGGGTGTCATCCAGGTGGTACAGGCTCAGGGGCAGTTTCAGGTCGTCATCGGCACTCACGCCAAGGACGTGTATGAACACCTTGCCGGTATGATGGACCTCTCCCAGGATATGCCTCCGGTGAAGGAGAGCCTGTTCAACCGCCTCATCGCCACCATGTCCGGCTGTATCGCCCCTTATGTCTACGTCATGGCCGCCGCCGGTTTGCTGCAAGGCATCCTGATTATTGTGAAAATGTTCGCTGATGTGGGAGACACCGGCGCGGTGAAAGTCTTCAACATGATTTCCTGGATTCCCTTCACCTTCCTGCCGGTATTCATTGCCGTGGCCGGGTCCCGTCACTTCAAGTGCAATACTTACATCGCCGTGTGGTGCTGCATGGCCCTGGCCAGTCCCTCGTGGGGAAATATCGCCGCCAGCATCACGCCGGAGACGCCCCTGAGCTTCTTCATCCCGCTGACCTCCGTAACTTACACCTCCACCGTCATTCCGCCCATTATCCTGGTGGCCGTCCTGAGTAAGCTGGAACACTGGCTGGAAAAGAAACTGCCTGACGCGGCCCGCCCCATCTGTACACCGCTGATTTGCGCGGCGGTCATGGTGCCTCTGACCATCACCGTCATCGGACCCATCTCTACTGTGATTTCTACCGCCCTTTCCGACGCCTACAACGTGCTCTACGAAGTGATTCCCTGGGTGGCCTCCGCCATCTTCGGCGCACTCTGGGAGGTGCTGGTGGTCTTCGGCGTCCATTGGAGCTTCACCCCCATCACCCTGCTGAACTATGACAATTTCGGCTTTGACACCCTGCAAGTCTGCAAGTGCATTGCCGTCTGCGCCCAGGTTGCCGCCTGCTTCGGCGTGTTCTGGAAGTCCAAGAACTCCGAGGTCAAGAGCGTAGCGGTCTCCTCCTCCGCCACCGGCATTTTCGGCATCACAGAACCCGCTATCTACGGCGTGACCCTGCGTTTCAAGAAGCCCTTTATCTGCGGTCTTGCCGGCAGCGCCATTGGCTGTGCCGTTGCCGCCCTGTTCAACGCCCGCTTCTTTGTCTACTCTGGACTGCCCGGCATCCTGGCCCTGCCCAACGCCATCTTTACGGATGCCGCCGCAGAAAAACTGGCCAGCCTGGGCAATACCGCCGATTATTCCAGCTCTCTTATGGGCGTGGCGATTGGCATTGCGATTGCTGTAGTAATTGCCTTCGTCCTGGTACAGGTCATCGGCTTTGACGACCCGGTTGAGATTCCCGCAGAAGAGGAGGAAGACGGCAGCGCT
>CAOJHG010000288.1 GCA_948435975.1 uncultured Oscillibacter sp.
GCGGTGCGCCGACTACATCCTGCAAGGGCGGGAGGACTGCTTCCACGTCTTTATCTCCGGCGCACTTCCCGACCGGGCCAGCCGCGTTATTTCGGAGCATGGCATCGCCTCTGAAACCGCCAGAAACCACGTCAGGGAGCGGGACAGAAAGCGTTCCAGCTACTACAAGCATATCACCGACCAGGCATGGGGATTGGCGGCAAATTATGACCTCTGTCTGAACAGCAGTAAACTGGGAATCGACCACTGTGTTGAACTGATTCTTGCATCAGTCGGTATGGGGATGAATCATGTATGAGGAAGGAGAACGCCAGTGCAGCGTACTTTTCTGGCGGCACTCCTTCGGAACCATTTGAGCTTTTGGACGAAGCACTCAACCAACAGCCAGATAATACATGTACGCCGGAGAATGCACACCGTCACATGGGTATCCAGCAGTTCCTGCTCAATCAATTTCCACATATTTAAGTGAAAATCACAAAGATAAAAGATACTCCCAGAACCATAGACGGTTCAAGGAGTATCTTTTATTTTGAAAGTCTAATCATAGAAAAGGGATATCACAAGTGCCATGAAGCGGACATTTTATTCTCTGGCTATTTCGCCAGCAATTCTTCCACCCGTCTCTGCTCCGGCATGGCGCGGATAGCTCCTTTCCGGGTGGTCACAATGTAAGCCGCAGCGTTGGCAAAGGACAGCATTTCCTTCAAGTCCTTCTCCAAAAGTTTTTCCAAGCCACGCTTCAGTACAAAGTTCAGTACACAGGCGCAGAAGGTATCCCCCGCCCCGGTGGTTTCAATTACACCGCCTAGCTTCACGGCAGGCTGAAATACCCGGAGGTCTTCATAATAAGAATAGCTCCCCTCCGGCCCTGCCGTCACATTCAGGAGGCGGATATTTGGATATTGCTCCCGCAGAATCGCCGCGCCTTTATCAAAGTCTGTTTCACCGGTCATGAACTCCAGCTCATTGTCGGCAATTTTGAGGATGCCGCAGCGGGCAAGGCCATAACGAATCTGTGCCCGCGCCTCTTCCATGCTGTTCCATAGAGGCGGGCGCAGATTGGGGTCGAAGGAAATCAGCGCTCCGCCGTTTTGGGCGCAGTCAATAGCCTTGCAGGTAGCCCGGCGCACGCCCTCATGCGTCATGGAAAGCGTTCCAAAGTGGAAAATGCGGCAGCTTTCGATGACCTCCAGCGGCAGGTCCTCCTCTGTGAGCATCATATCCGCGCCAGGATTGCGGCAGAAGGAGAAATCCCGGTCCCCATTGGCCAGCTTCTGTACAAAGGCAAGGGTCGTGCAGGCCTCCCGTTCTACTGCGAGATAATCCATGCAGATCCCCGCCTCCTCCGCCACGGTGCGGAGCTGCTGTCCAAATAAATCATCCCCTACCTTACCGATAAAAGCACAGGAACATCCCAGCTTTTTCAACATCGCCAGCACATTGCAGGGAGCGCCGCCGGGATTGGCCTCAAACAGCGTGTTGCCCTGTTCGCTCAGGCCATTGTCCGTGAAATCGACCAGCAGCTCCCCCAGAGCCACTACATCAAAACCTTTCTCCGCCATGGCTTATGCCTCCTGATGATCGAATATCAAATCGTATTTCTCTACATCCATCAGCACAGAGCCGCCAGCCTCAAAGGTGATGGCCTCCGCCTCCTGCCGGGTGTAGATGACCGCGCTGGCCGCCTGCTCGCCGTCGTTGACAAAGACCTCCAGGCTGTAACGGTCCAGGATGATTCTCAGCTTGATTTCCCCTTCCTGATACCGCACCAGGAAGGAACGGGTATGGACGATATCGCGGGGCAGTCCACTGCGGATGCGGTCCAGCTTCAGCGTACCTTGATCCGGGCGGTAGCGGATGATCGTTTCGTGTTCTCCGTCCTTTGCGACACGGATGCGGAACCAGCGGTATTGCTCCAGCCCGGTGGGACGAACTGTGATGGTCATATCCAACACACGGCCCTGCACACCAGGAAGGTTGATCTCGCCGCAGACAGGGATATTCTGATGAACCACCCGCGCCCCCCGGCAGGCCTCCAGTTCCCGGACGGGGTTCTGAATCAGCCGTCCGTTCTTCAGGGACAGCTCCCGAGGCAGGGTCATCTGCCCGAACCAGCGGCAGGAATAAGGCTTAGAGTTGATGGTATCCCAGTTCTGCATCCAGGCAATCATAATTCGCCGTCCATCCGGGGACTCCAGGGTTTGTGGAGCGTAGAAGTCGAGACCGTAGTCGATGGCCTGGGCGCTCTGACGGATGAAGCCCTTCTCAGGCGTGTACTCCCCAATCAGACAGAGGGTGCCGTTTCCGGCGTGGAACTCCAGACCCACGGGCTTCATATCCTGGGGACTGGTTATCAGAATCTGTTTCCCGTCCAGAGGGAAGAAGTCCGGGCACTCCCACATTTTTCCATACTGATTGCGGCAGGCATCCAGCGTACGGACAAATTCCCCTTTATAGTCCTCAATGCCCCGGTAAAGGAGGATTGCGCCGCTGCCGTCGGCGGTACGGTTGCCGATAACAGCGTAGAACGTTCCGTCCTTGTCCTGCCAAATTTTGGGGTCGCGGAAGTCGATGGCGCTGCCGCCTTCAGGCAGGTCCTTCCCGTCCAGGATTGGGTTGTCTTTCCACTTTTCATAATTCACACCGTCTCCAATGGCCACGCATTGAGTCTGGATGTCCTGGATAAAGCCATCAGCGTTGTGTCCCCTCTGGACGCCTGTGTACATCAAAAGCTGCCGTCCGTCCGGGAGCTCTGCCGCGCCGCCGGAAAAGCACCCAGCGGAATCATAGTCCTGGTCCGGGGCCAGGGCGGCGGGCAGACGCTCCCAATGGAGGAAATCTCGGGTCTTCAGGTGTCCCCAGTGCATGGGCCCCCACTCGTTGGAATAGGGGTGGTACTGGTAGAACAGGTGACATTCCCCTTTATAAAAGGAGAAGCCATTGGGGTCGTTCATCCAGCCGATGGTAGGGGTGGCATGGAACGCTGGCCGCTCACTGTCAGGGATGTGGGGACCGTATTGGGCCTCAAAGTCTCGGGCCTTTTGCAAAACATCGCTGGACATAACATAGACCTCCTGCTGTGTGCTTATCATTCCAGATTTCTGCCGTCCTTGTCAAAGACGTGGCAGACGTTTCCATTAAATGTGAGATTGAGCTTGTCGCCGGCGGAATAGCTCCTGGCACGGGAGCCGTTCAAATCCATCGTGGGGACAATGACCACCACATCCCGGCCCAGGGCGCTGGCGTGGAAATGGACCTCGCTGCCCATCATCTCGGAGACATCCACCGTGGCGGTGAAGGCATTCTCCGCGCTGTCTGACAGAATCATATGACTGGGGCGAACGCCCAATGTGACGGCCTGAGCGGACACGTTTTTTGCATTCAGCGCCGCCTGTTTTTCCGGGGACAGCTCTGCCTTACAGCCTCCAGCGGAGACAAAGTATCTGCCGCCCTCCTTCTCCAGCCTTGCGTCAAAGAAATTCATCTGAGGCGTGCCGATGAATCCGGCCACAAAGAGGTTTGCGGGATGGTCAAAGACCTCCTGGGGAGTACCCA
>CAOJHG010000289.1 GCA_948435975.1 uncultured Oscillibacter sp.
AAATGATTTGCTGGAAACAACTGATACGCACGTCAATGCAGCA
Organism: uncultured Oscillibacter sp.; assembly: GCA_948435975.1. Lineage (GTDB taxonomy): Bacteria > Bacillota > Clostridia > Oscillospirales > Oscillospiraceae > Oscillibacter. Next base: position 44 of record CAOJHG010000289.1, read on the forward strand.
AATGACGAAGTGTCTCGGACTGGTGTGGATGATTGGCAAAAGGGCATCAATTTGAATCACCTGCTTTTGTTTGGTGATGGCAATATCCATGCGGGCTACTGGAATAAAGGCGCTGGTGCAGGCACTGATTTCGGCAAGAGCAACGCCGGGATGATGGGCATTGTACAGGACAAACTAGTAAACGGCTATCCCGCAATCAATGAAGAGAATATCAATGAAAAGATTGACGGCTTTGAGGGAATCTCCGACTATATGCTCTGCGGAGACCATGATCCAGATGCAGGAACTAAGCGTACCAGTATAGACCATAAGAATATCAGCAATACGGTTCAAAGCCAATGGAATGGCGATTTGTCTCTTGCCTATTTGTTTACACCTGAAAACGGTGATTATAAACGCTTCTATGGAGATGTAAAGGGCCTGTTCCAGTTGGACGACCATGGATATTATTACTATGACATGCGGCGAAACTATGCTGAGCTCAGCGAAGAGGAGGGCGGAAACCACTTCATTCTTTATGATGCTCCCGCCGTGGACCGGACTGACGGAATTTACGATCCCAGCGGCAACGGTAACTGGACAAGCCAGCGGAGCATTGGCAATTTCTTCCCCTTTAACAAAGGCAGCGAGGTCTTTACAGGGGCAGACAGCGAGACTGGGAAATTAATCAGCAATCAGGCTGTTCAAAGCAGCAACCTGAAAAATGTCAGCGCCAACATGATGGACCACCACTTGGGCATGACGATATCCATCAATTTCCGCCAGCCCGCCAGAGGCATGATCAATACAGGGGCCGATGGACAGGTGCCCATGACCTTCCAGTTCTCCGGTGACGACGACGTTTGGGTGTTTATCGACGACGTGCTTGTTTTGGATCTGGGCGGCATCCACAGTGAAATCTACGGCACGATCGACTTTTCTACCGGCGTGGTTTCCATTGGTCAGAGCTGGAAGACCAACGGCTTTCCTTACAAGACCAACGGCACGGTGGATATGGATGTATTGACAAAGAATGCCATTGTCACCACGGATTTGAAAACAATCTTTACAGAAGCTGGAATGGATGAAACTGTAGGCTGGAGCGGCAGGACCTTCGCCAGCGACAGCAACCACACGCTGAAAATGTTCTATTTGGAGCGGGGCAATTATGACTCCAGTCTGGCTCTGCGCTTCAACCTTCAGCCCCAGTTGTATCAGTACATCAAAAAGGTGGACCAGAACGGAAATCCAATCCCAGGCATCACCTTTGACCTCTATCCGGCGGAAAAGACCTCTGCGGGCAGCGCGGGCGCGGTGGCGTGCCTGTATACAGACAGCAATGTTGAAGGCGGCACTCCCTTCTATGTGAAGCAGGCGTCTGGCGAGGCGATGGCTGTTTTGACCACCGGCCCCAACGGGATTGCTCAATTCCAGCCGGACAACAATGAGGAGCCCTTCAACTTCGCAGATTTAGAGACAGAATACTTCATTCTGAAAGAGAGGCAGCCGCCTGACGGGTATCGGTCCCTGCCTACAGATGTCGTGCTCCACTACGATCAAGAGACTACGATGCTCACGGTGGCGAACCGCTGGACCACCGGCGCATATGCCTGCTCTGTCTCCAGCGTCACAGGGACCAACGGACTGACTTACGGAAGCATCGAGCCAGGCACGGGAAATATCACGGCGGGCAGCTATACTGTAAGTGCGCAGAAGCAGGAGGACGGCTTGGTAGTAGCCATTCCTATGCTGAAGCAAAAGTCTAAGGGAAGCTGGGGGGCCCTCTACGGCAGCAACATCGGCGGTTTTCAGGCGGAACCGGTGGAGCTGGGGCAGACTGGCGGCACAGACGCATCCCCCTGGCGTGAAGCGGTGCTGCGGGCCGCGCTGAAACAAGCCGCCGGCATGGATACGCCTCATTGGTATCTCTCCTGGGACGGCAACGACTACCGGCTGACAGGGAGCCTCAGCGACTTGCCAGGTGTGGGAAGCCGCTATGAGCTGAACAATGCTGGCGGCGATATGCGCATGGTTTACGCCATTCTTGAGCCGGAGGCTTTGAGGGCTTTGGGAGTCAGCGGAAAAGATGCCGAGGAGCGTTATCAGGCCCTGGGGGCGATGCTGCGCAGAAATGGGACCACCGAAGCCGCATTGGAACAGGCGGTGAAGGATGCCGTGGATACCATCATGGCTCAGTCGGTTCCGAACACCGGCAGCGGGAAAGGGTTCAGCTTCCTCAATACCTCTCAGTTCAACCGAAGTTTCCGTTCCCTCATCTACATCCCCAACGAGCAGAGAGAGCTTTGGGTAATGAAAGTAGACGAGAACGGGATTCCCCGGAACGGCGCGGAATTCGGGCTGTATACGGACCCGGCCTGCACAGGAACGCCAGTGGCACGAGGGACGACCGGTCACGTGAACGGTCAGGATGGATTGCTGATTTTCTCTCCGAAGGACAACAGCGGCCCCGGCTACGCAAAGATCGAATGGGCGTCGTTCGAGCGCGTCAAATACTATCTGAAGGAGCTCAGCGCCCCGGCCGGCTATAATCTCAACACGACTGCCGTGGCTATCGTAGTGGGAACCTATTCCATCTATGCGGACGCAGGCACGGCGGAAGACGGCGTATCTGTCATGGCAGGTGTGGGCCGGCTGACGCAGACGATGCGCCAGTATGCCAGTGACGGAAAGGTGGATATTACTCTCCGGGATATCACTGCTTATGGCCAGTATCAGCCGTCAAGCAATACGAACGTGCTGCGCGGCGACTGGGAGGACATGGAGCTTGAAACCACCATAGGCAAAACCGTCAAGCGCACCATGGACCTTCACTATGGAATGAATGCGGCTATGGATTACGGCGTCCATGACATAGATGGCGGAAAGATTTATCAGCCCTTCTTTGTTACGGATACTGGTTTCATCCGTGCTCGCGTGGAACAGAACTATCCTGCTTTGACCGGTGCAAATTCGAAATATGAACCCGTGGATGTCGATACCAACAAGGACGATTTGACCGGTGTAGATCTTACCAGCTTGTTCAGCCTCTTGAACGTGGTGGTAGTGACGGACCGTTCGGAGGGCGGGTCCCGCACCGGCCAGCTAGCGATTCGGAAGACTATCCAGGGCACGGAAAAGACCGGCCTGGAGGACTACGCAAAGAATTTCCGCTTCACAGTTACCTTAACGGACGCAGGAGGAATGGCCCTGCCCGGCAGCTTCTATTTCTGGGGGCAGGACAAGGCTGGTCAAATCAAGAGCGGGGATACCATCATCCTGCATCACGATGAGGAGCTCATCATCCAAGGCATCCCAGAGGGAAGCAAGTACACTGTGAAAGAGGAGAAGGAAACAGACTGGTATGCCAATCCCGCATCGGGAGAGATTTCCGGAAGCATTCAAACAGACGTGACGGCCTCTGCGTTCTTTACCAATAGTAAGGATGAGACGATAAAAGAGCCTACACCCGAGAATCCTTCTGAGAACGATCCAACTCCAACTCCGCCGCCCA
>CAOJHG010000290.1 GCA_948435975.1 uncultured Oscillibacter sp.
CCGCCGCGTCATTTTCCTCCTTCTGATACTCCTGCTCATCATCGCTGGACCTGCGGCTGAAGCGGCCCTTGTACGTCATCACCGGCAGGCCGTAAATCCGCAGCTTCTCCGCCAGATGGGCCGTAGCGTCCTTCTGATACGCAGTCATCAGGTTCTTGCCAAAAAACAGCTCAGGATCTTTCTCCTTCTCGCTCAGGGCCATCATGATCGCGTTGATAACAGTGGTCTTTCCCGCTCCCGGCGGACCCTGGATAATGGCAAAGTCCGGTGTGTTCAACGCCAGCTCAATGGCCCGCCGCTGGTTTTCCGTTGGCTTGTGCTCAGGGAAGCAGGCCTCCTCTACAGCTTTGCTCATAGCCGTCATGCGCCGCTTCTCCTGCATCTGCCTGCCTCTTTGTCCAGAAATCAGCAGCGCCAGGTCAGGCTTTGCCGACTTCCCCAGGAAAATCCGCTGGAACGCCTCTTCCCGGCGGTCATACTGCATTTCCGCCGCCCGGATATCGGGAACCATCACACCCTTGGCGGCGATGGAATAGCACTTATCCTCACTCTGAAACCGGACGGTCATTTGGGTCCGCTCTCCCGAGGGAATCAGCCGCCCAGAGGTGAAGGACGTTTTCCTTCTTCGCCCATCCATCTCTTTCCGGGGCAGGGACACCATCCGTTCCGGGCCCAGGTCCTCCAGGTTCTCCAGGAAATTTTTTGCATACTCCGGGTTCAGGATTTTCAGTATCGCCTCACAGCCGGAGCGGTCTACGATGGAATACTCCAGCAGCCCCGCCTGCCTTTTCGTCTGGTCGATGAAGTCAAATTCCACCTCTGTATATTTCCGCCACAGCTCCAGATACCGGGCCAGTCCCTTATGAATGTGGGCTTTCAGCTCAGCGTCCATCTGTGCGGCGGAAGTGGCGTCGCTGATCTTCAGTCCACAGGCCCAGAGTTCCAGGGCATACTCATGTTTCCGGAAGGGCGCTTCCCCTTTGGTAATGGCAAAAATATGTTCAGAAGCCCCCGGACCCTCGGAAACGCCGCAGGCCTTCCGGGTAGTCTCAGCCATTGCATAGGTCAGCCCTCCGTTTACGATGGAGAGGGTATTTTCTCCCTTTCCGGCCATGTGCTTTGCAATCAGGACGTAGCTCTTTCCGCCTAAGGAAAACACATAGTCGCTCTCAATGTGTTTCTTTACCCCGTCGAAGCCCTTCCACCGGCTTCCCTTTGCCGCCGCGTCCGTAACAGCAATTTCGAGGGGCTTTCCATAGTACCGCAGCGAATAGCCCGTCACCGCCGTCACCAGCAGCCGGTTTCCCCGAATGTCCGCTATCTGGGCAAGATATTCCTGGTCCTGTACGCCGCTCCAGCTCTCCGCATAGCTCTTTGTAGCGAATTTTCCCGCATCCCGCACCATGCTCCCGTTGGAGAGATACGCACCGACACCCTCATTCTGCTTCCGCACCCGTACTGCTCCGCCGGTCTGGAAAAGCGCAGGATGGTCGCACAAAATCTCCACCGTCAGCGTCCGAAACAGCCTCTGCAAATCGGAAAACAGCATATCATCCGTCCTTTGCTATCTCAAATTCCACTTCCGTCCCCCAGTAGACAGCTGTAAACCGCAGCGCTTTCAAACCGCTGTCTGCCGTCTGCTTCATGACGACGCGCAGCCTGGGGTCGAATATCTTTTCAACCGTGCAGCCGGTCTTTTGGCTCCGAATCTCAAAGGCGGCGCTGCCCGGCACATGATCCCGCCTCCTACAGCCGAAAGCTCTCCAGGGTACGGGGACCGGCCGGTTTCTTCCCGGCTCCTTCTGCCAGCTCCAGCGCATTTCATAGACCAGCTCCCGGACGGTCCTGACCTTCACCGCCTCTTCGTCCTCCGTCTCGCTTTCCGGGGACTCCAGGAGATACGCCGTCCGGTACGTCCGCAGGCGGTAACACTGGGACTTGGACGCCGCCCGGTCCTCCTCCGTACACCAGGGACAGCTTCCCCCTAGATACCAGTGTCCTTTCTCGCACTGGACAAGCTTTCCGCAGGCGTTCTCCAAAACGTCTTTCCATTTCCTCATGCTGGGGCGGGTTCTGGGGTCCCTCCGTCCCTTTTCACCGAAGGTCTGGAGGAACAACGCTTCCACCTCCGGCGTCATCACCAAATCCATACGGCGGGAAAGCCCATTCCTGGCCCGGTTGTCCGTCCCCGGCTCATGAACATAGGGGACCTCTCCCCGCTCAACCCGTTCATAAATGCTGTCTCCGAAATCCTCTTCCCCGGCATCCGCGTCCATCATGGTCCCCTCAAAAGGCTTGGAAAAGGTCAAATACTCGTAAGCCAGCAGCGCGAAGGAGTACCGGTCGGATAGGATGGTATCGGGCGCTCCCCGGGCCACCTCCGGCGCACGGTAACTGGGCGTTCCAAAATTCCGGAACGAGTCGTTCTCATAGGCCAGGTTGTCCACGTCAATCAGCCAGACCTCCGCCTCGGAACTTTTTGTAGAGATAAACACATTGCCGGGAGAAAGGTCGCCATAAAGAATCCCCCGGTTGTGAAGCGCATTCAAAACAACAGCCAGATTCCGCAGGACGGCCAGCCGCTTCTGTAATCCCCCGCCGGCGCACATGGATTCCTCAAGGTCCCTGCGGTTGACGGGAATCAGATGGTGCATGAACTCTTCCATCCCTTCCATCAGCCGCATAATATACCCGCAGAAGGGCTTTTGCAGAGGAGCCAGGGGCATTGCCAGATTAGGTGTCTCTGGAAGGGCTAAGATCCGGTCCAGCTTCCGGAGATAGCTTCGATAGGCCGCCTCATCCTGAAGCACGCCTCCTGTGGACGGGTCAATCAGGACCTTCACTGCCAGGCCGCGCCCCACGCCCCGGTTCACCCGGTACACCACGCCCTGTCCACCCTGTCCCAGAACTTCTGACAAGACATAACGGTTTCCCCTTTCGTCATATACAAACGCATCCATTCTCTCATCTCCTGGCCCAACAATAAAGTCCTATCGTCTTATCATCCTGGGAAAGCGGCGTCTCCCACTGCTCCAGCACCTGGCGCAGTCTCTCCCGCCGGGTCTTTTTGTCCTGCGCTGTTAGAATGCCAATGAGGTGACGCACAAAGACCGCCTCCCGTCCGGGAAGCAGGTCCTCTGATACGCCGTCTGTCGCCAGCATCAATTCTATAGAGTGAAGCCTCCCCCCGGAGATAAACCGGGTCTGCCACGACTGGACAGGCTCTTGTCCATCAGCAGACAGGGGCGCCACCAGGTTGGAAAACGTCTCCTCCTTCTCTCCCAAGAAAAAAGGTGCGCCATTCACGAACCCGCAGCAGATTCCGTCCCCCATCTGTCCCAGGAACAAGCCCTCTTTGTATAAATGCGCCGCAAAAATACAAGTCGTAGCGGCTTCTTCCCGATACTGAGGCTTCACCAGCTCCACATAGCGCTGTGCAATGGTCCGGGTAATCTGTATCCGCTTCACATCTCCCCGCACATAGGCGCAGAAGACCTGATG
>CAOJHG010000291.1 GCA_948435975.1 uncultured Oscillibacter sp.
GCCCCACGGTGGAGGCCACTCTGAACCGCATATGCGTCAACCCCATGCAGGACAAGGTGAACGGTATCCGCGCCATGGCGCTGGAAGCCCAGGGCGAGTTTGACGCCGCCCGGCAGAACGCCTCCAAGCCCAGCATCGGGACCAGGGCCTTGCAGAAACTCCGGGGCGAGCTGGTGCGGCTCTATGGGATGCAGCAGGATTTGGCGAACACCGCCCAGTCTGACAGCGAAGGGGCCTTGACCGACGGGCTGCTGGCGGATCTGGAGCAAATCAACCGGCAGGCCCATGAGGCCATCAACTTTACCTGTATGCCGCTGAACGAGCTGGCGGCCATGCAATAAAAGGAATCGGGAGGAAAAGTGTATGCTGAATAAAATTGTAATTATGGGTCGTCTGACCCGGGACCCAGAGCTGCGGCGGACCCAAAGCGGAACCGCTGTCACGTCCTTCTCTATTGCTTGCGACCGGGATTACAAGTCCCAGGACGGCGAGAAAGAAACGGACTTTATCGACGTGGTGGCCTGGCGATCCACGGCGGAGTTTGTGAGCAAGTATTTCACCAAGGGACGCATGGCCGTGGTGGAGGGACGCCTTCAGATTCGAGATTGGACCGACCGGGAGGGCAACAAGCGCCGAAGTGCAGAGATTGTGGCAAACAATGTCTACTTTGGGGATTCCAAGCCCAGAGAGGACGGCGGCGCCCAGGGGGACCAGAGCGAACCGGCGCCTTATGGCGGCAGCTATGGAGACCTGCCCTCGGGGTTTGAGCCCAACTTTGGAGATCAGGAAGAAGAGGATGGCAATCTGCCGTTCTGAGCAGCAAAGCGGCGGGGGGACGGTTCCTCCCGCCGCACGGTTTCAAAAGGAGGACATGTGTGGAACGCAAATATAATGTCTATTCCCCGGTTAGGCTTGGCGCCCCCGTGGAGGAAAACGAAGCATGGCGGCAGGCGGCGCTCATGATTGGAGCGATGCTTGAAAAAGGAGTTATTCAATTCCGGGCATTTGCCTGGAGCTTTGGCCTGGTGGATATGGCCGTAACGTCCGAGCTGTTTGCGGACAGAGAGTGTATCTTGTCCGTCCGCAGAGACGACTGGGACGAAGGCCCCAAAGAGAGCGTGGCAAAGGAACTGGCAAGATCAGTTTTCGCCGGCAAAATGACGTTTGTTCCCCTGGTGGAGCAGTAAATCAGAAAAGGAGTTTGATTTTATGAGTGATCGACTTTGCGGCTGCTGCCCGCACCTGCTGGTGCGCAGCGAGAAGCTGGACAGCTTTTACAATGAGCATTTCATTCCTCAAGGCTGGAGGCTTTCGTACACAAGGCTCTCCGAGGGCGTGGCCCTGTATCTGACCGGCTATTGCCGGGATTGCGGCGGTGATTTGGAAGAACGGATTCTTCTCACAAACGGCCTCTCCGGCGACAAGCTTCTGAACACCATCTATGACGCCATGTGGACGGTCCATCCCTACGACCAGAAGCTTGACAGCATCGGCTATTATGGCCGCTGCAAGCCCCGCAGCGATTTCTACCATATCCGAGATCGCCGGGGGACCTTCCGGCGGGATCAGGAGTTTCTGCGCCTGTTCCACGATTACGACCGGAACCAGGTGCGGCTCTGGCTGGAGAAAGTTCACCCTGACCAGACACATGCGCAGGTATTTCGGGATACCGGGGGAAGTTTGTTCTGCGCGGTGTTGAATCTAGCGAAGGAAGACGGCAACTTTGAAAAAGTTTGGCCCATTCTGGACTATGTGCTTCCAAGCGAACATGAGGGGCTTCCCTCGGAAAGCGTTGAACTGACCGCGTATGAATTTGACTTTGTACCCATTGCCAATTTTGGCAGCGAGGGCATTTATCTGAACTGCTATCTGAAGGGAAAGTTTGATGAATCCGAGCGGCACACCCTGTCTGTGGGCACGCTGAAAACTCTGGAGCGAAGCCTGGAGGCGGCTAAAATCATGGCGGAGCTGGGCGGCGCGCTGCTCTTTTATGCGGATCAATATGTAAACCAGAACATCCACCGCTACACGCCCCAGGCCGCCTTGGAGCGGGAGTATCAGCGGATGCTGAAGGCGGCGAAAGGAGAGACGCATGAAGGATAACATTTTGAAGCGCCTGAAAACAGAGTGTCCCTTTCCCCAGGTGTTTGAGGATTTGGAGCGCAGCGAGGACGGGTTTACCAATGTGCCCCGCCGGAAGATCGGGCATCTTCGCGCCGACTACAACGGCCGCCGCTGGTGGAATACCGCCTGGCCCTGCCACCCGGCTCTGGCTACAGCGGAAATCAAGACGGAGATCGACCAGGTGTATGAGGCCCTGACCGCTGCGGATGCGCTGAAAGACCTTCCCACGCTGACCCGGTTCTGCGAAGCCCACCCGGAAGCCTGCGTGGACTGGCAGTTCCGCCAGGAGTATAACTTCTTCCTGGAGGGGGAGACCTGTGACTTCTGGATCAGGCTCATTACCCGGGAACGGGATTATAACCTGTATTTGAACGCCCTTGCGAAGGAGACAGCGGTATGAGATCAGCCGTGGATAACCAGCATTATTTTCCCCCTCTATATGGAGGAGTAGAATGCGGAGAGTGCGAAATGGCCTCCATCTGCCACAGCCGCTATAAGTACCAGCGTGACCGCCGTGACTTTACCTATACCTCGGGCCGCTGCCCCCGGCTGCCTGATAGAAGAGGCTTTGTCGACAAAAGCCAGAAGAAGTTATACGCGGAGACCTTTCCTCTAGTCCATGCGGAGAGAGGCGATGAATCGCTCGCGCTCTCTCTGTCAATCCCGGGAGAAAAGCGGCTCAAAAAAGTGTATCTGAAGAAAAACGGATACTGGTATTTCCGTGAAAGGGCGGAGGGACGCACCTATATTAGGCGGCGTATCAGTTTCAACTGGTTTAAGAGCATGAAGGATGTTTTGGACTATATGAGCCTTTATGACGCAGATTACTGCCTGTTCCAGGCTGTAATTGAGGACGGTTTCTTTTGATGGATTCCATTGCGTGGATAAAATTCGGCTGTTGCTGAACTTCATCCGAATCTTATGAATCGAAGCGGTACGGACTGTGCCGCTTCGATTCTCCTTTATTCTGGAGGTTTTATGTATGAGCAATTGACACTGTTCCAGCCGCCCGAGCTTCCTGCCCGCGCTGTCTATGGCAGCGGTATCGGTCAAGCTCCGGCAATGCCGGGGCGAAAGGACTCCGCCCATATGGAGGCCATCTATCTGGACCGTCTTTTACCGCTGGAGGACTACGATAAGATCATCGTCCTGTTCTCCGGCGGCAAGGACAGCTTGGTCTGCGTCCTGGACCTGCTGGAGCGGGGCGTGCCCCGGGAGAAGATGGAACTCTGGCACCATGACATTGACGGCGGGCATCCTACCAGGAAAATGGACTGGCCTGTGACGCAGAACTACGTCCGGGCCATAGCGGAATACCTGGGAATCACCCTGCGGGTTTCCTGGCGGGTCAACGGCTTCTGGGGCGAGGT
>CAOJHG010000292.1 GCA_948435975.1 uncultured Oscillibacter sp.
CTGTGGCAGAGGGCTTCCCAAGAAACCTCAGAATTTCACAATATCCGACAGACCCAAAATTTCCTTGGGTTCTGGATTGGACCAGAGATTTCGCTTGGCGGTCTTGCAGTCCATATCCACCAGGACCTCGCACAGCTTCACCGCCGGACTGACGCCGTCAATAACAGGGACGCCCAGTTCCTTACGCAGCGCGTCCACAAACTGGACAAAGCCCGCACAGCCCAGAATCACGCACTCCGCGCCGTCTTCTTCCACGCACCTCCTGCCTTGGTCCGCCAGCGCCCGCAGGCCGGCTTCCCGGTCCCGGTCAAAGTCGAGAACGCCCAGCCCTGTGCTCCGGCAGGAACGGCAGAACTGCTCCATACCGTGGAGACGGACCACATCCCGGACCACCTGTTCCGACCGGTCCAGTACATAGACAACAGAGAAGTTGGGAGCGATCATTTTGGCGGTGATGAATGCTGCCTGGGCAATGCCGATGACCGGTTTTTCTGTGACTTCCTTGGCGGCCAGCAGTCCTGGGTCGCCGAAGCAGGCAATGATGAACGCGTCCGCGCCCTCTTCCCGGTCTCCCTTGATGATTTCGGAGAGAACGCCGGGGATTGCCAGGGACTCATCATACATGCTCTCAATACTCTCCGGTCCTGTGGCGGGGCTGACAGCGTATACCTCCGTGCCGTTCCGGGCGTACCGTTTTCCCGCTGTCTCGATGTCCTCGGTCATGCTCCATGTGGTGTTGGGGTTGATGATCTTGATTTTCATATCGTTCCTCATTTCTCATTCTTTCCAAAATGTGATTTTCAATCAGAAATTACCTGAAATTTTCGTTTAGATTATGAATTATGACTATGATATCAGGTTTGTCGTCTTTTGTAAAACGGAATTTATTGAATACGAATTTGCGTTTTCCGAATTCATAATTTCGAGTATCAGCTTGTATCAACCGTGAATATGTGCTAAAATATTTTCAAAAAATCGAAAAGGTTTGTTTATATGCACATTAAACAACTGATTTCCTTTGTAACCGTGGCACGGAACAAAAACATGGCCCAGACCGCCTTGGCACTCAATTACTCGCATTCCACGATTTTCGGCCATCTTGAAGCGCTGGAAAAGGAATATAATACCAAACTCTATTACCGCACTTCCCATGGGATTGAGCTGACGCCTAAGGGAGAGATCCTGCTGGAATATGCGAAAAAGTTTGTGGAGCTGTATGATGAATCCTGCACAGCTCTTTCGGAAATCAAGCAGACGATCCTGCGGGTAGGGGCCAGCGAATCCGGCGATGTGTGCTTTATGCACGAGATTTTGCGGGAGTACCTGCAAACAGCCCCCACAGTGGAGCTGGAATATGTGAAAATGACCTCGGATATCTCTGTGTCGAAGCTGATTGCAGGCACCTGTGACGTAGCGGTAATTTGTGAGTTCGATTTCCATCCAGACGACCTTTACGCCCGCTATTTGGGAACCCTTCCCTTGGCCTTTGTTACCGCTCCGGCGTATTTGAGGACTCTGCATGAGCAGAAAAATTCCGCGCTGCCCACATTGCTGGGTACTATGAAGATGCCGGTGGCGGTGCGGATGCTGCAATCGGTGGGCCTGGAGTTCGGCGATTGTTTCTCCGCGCTGTCTAATATCGGTGATTTGGAAACCATCCGGCAGCTTCTCTATTTCAACCGCGGCGTAGCGCTGCTTCCTAAAATGTACGTAGAGCGGGATTTGAGAGAGGGAACCCTGGTACAGCTTCCAAAAATGAAGCAGGAACCTTGGCTGGACGCCTTTATTGTTACGCCCTCCCGACATCGGATCGGCCCACACACAAAGGGCCTGATTGACCTTGCCTTTCAGCGCTATAACCCTGATTTTCTTCAGTCGGGCAACATCCTGGAGCAGCGCAGAGGGATGTGAGACCAGAGAAGGGACAAGACGCCGTACGTGATAAAATGCGTTCCAAAGTATAAAAAAAGGACCCCGTCATAAGGCGGAGGTCCTTTGGTTTTATGAAATTAAATGGGATGAAGCTGTTTGAGTGTTTTCCATATTCTGAAAAGAACGCTCATTTCTCTTTCCATTGTTCCTGAAATTCGTTGGTCCATACCACACGGTTCCGGCCCATTCGCTTGGCGTCGTATAGCATGGTGTCCGCGATTTTTAGGTAGGTGTCGTAAGAGTCTCCAGCCTTGGGAATCAGCGTGACGCCGCCGATGCTGATGGTGACCCAGGGACTGACCGAAGCGTTGTGGGGAATACGCAAATCCTCCACCGCCTGCCGGATTGTCCTCATGAAATCGTAGGCAGATTTTCCATCGCTCCCCATAAAGACTGCTACAAATTCCTCCCCGCCGTACCGGGCAAAGAGGTCTGTGGCGCGCCGGAAGTAGGAGGACGCCGTCTTTGCCACGGAGGCGATGACCTGATCTCCTGCTGGGTGGCCGAAGGTGTCGTTGTACATCTTGAATTTATCAATGTCAAACATGCAGATAGAGAAGGGAATGCCGAACCGCAGCGCCTCCTGCCACTTGGCGGCGCTCTCGCCCTCATAACGGCGGCGGTTGGCTACGCCGGTGAGATCGTCCACCATGGCCTGCTGCTTGAAGTGGGTCTGATACTGGTAGAGCTGTATATGAGTGTTGACCCGCGCCTTGATGATGACTGGGCTGAATGGCTTTGCCACATAGTCCACCGCTCCCAGAAGAAGGCCGCGTTCCTCGTATTGGATGTCCGCCAGACTGGTGAGGAGGATGACAGGAATGTGCTGTGTCAGCGTAGTGCCCTTCAACTCCCGGAGGAGCATGAACCCATCCATGTCCGGCATGATGACATCCAAAAGAATCAGGGAGAAGTTCCCCTCCTTGGCGGCTTGAAGACCCTCCGCCGCAGTATGGCAAGTGGTGACTTCATAGTTGTCCCGCAGGATGGAACAGAGAAATTCCGCCTGGACAGCGCTATCGTCGATCACTAAAATTTTATCCATAAAAATTCCTTTTTTCCTTTCCCTTGCATTTGTCGTCTTCCTATGTGAGACCACGGCGGGAACGCGTCAGGCGCCAGAAGACCGGTGCTTGTTGATGCTGATATCCTGGGCTACGTAGACCACTGTTTTCGGCATGTCATCCGCTCCTGTCCGCGCCAGCACAGCGGAGGCCCGCACCCAGGATGCCGGGGCATCTTCCCCCGAAGCGGCTCCTGGTTCCGGAAGCCTGCGGTATTCCATGGCAACGCAGGGCTGCCACCAGCGCAGGGTCTGCCGCAGATTCTGGATGCTCATGGTTCTAAGGTATTCCTCCCGGTCGTCGGGATGGATGAAATGGTTGGCGTATATCTGTAGGGCGGCGGTGTAGTTGACTTCCTCGCCCAGCAGGTCCGTCACCCGGCGAAGCTGCCGGACGGCCCGGAAGGTATCCTGCTCCAAGTCAATGTAATAGGTGGAAAAGAACAGGATGCTGAGGCTGCTGATGATATGGGTCCGGTCCTCCAGAGCCTGCTGCTG
>CAOJHG010000293.1 GCA_948435975.1 uncultured Oscillibacter sp.
ACAGGAGAGCTGGTGCCCGCTTATGAAATCATGAACATGAACAGCGCCATCCGCACCTACATCCGGGACCGCAACACCCACCAGATTCCTAACGCCATCTCCCGGGGCAGCGCAGAGGGTATGATTACGATGGACGACTCTATCCTGAATCTCTACCGGGCCAAAAAAATCACCGCTGAGACCGCCTTGGACTTCGCGGACAATCCTGAGCAGATGAAACGCAGAATGGGCTGAGAAAACAAAAAAAGAGGACCTGCTTTCTTCGGGCAGGCCCTCTTTATTATGGTATGAATCATGCAGACAGACCGCACAGGCCCCGGACCTGAACCCGCCCCTGCCGCAGCCGGCGGAAGCTGGTCACCGTCACCCGGCCATCCTCCCAGCGGTACCGGAGCCGGGAGCTTCCGCAGTCCAAGCAGCGCTCCAGGGCGGTCCGGCAGTGCTGGAGGTACAGGAGCTGGCCGATGACCTCCCGCTCCTTGGCCACCTCCTCCCCGTACTCGGGGCAAGGCATCGCATCGCAAGAGGTCAGGCGTCCCACAGACCGGCTGAGCTGCTGGGCCTGAAGGTTGGCGCTCTGCCGCAGCCGCTCCCGCAGCACCTGACTGGGAAGCACTTGGGGCTTGGTATTGGCGTTGACGGTCTTGTTCATAATCTCTTTCATGTTTTTATCACCTTTCTGAATCAAATTTCCATGAGCAGATAAAAATGGACATAAGGATACCACTCATAGTCGATTCCAAATATCCATTCCACTATCAAGTCAATTCAATTTCAGAAACATGCGCTCACACACCGGTGAACTAAGCTTACTATAGCATATTCTCTCTCCACCTGTCAAGAGGTTTTTACAATTTTTTTCGCCGACAAAAAAGCAGCCGCCCAAAAAGAGCCGCCGCTTTTCTGCAAGGAATGAAATCGGTTACACCTCTTGGAAACCGGTGAACTCCTCATTCTCGTCGAACATAGGCATATACAGCTTACCGTCGGTGGTAACGCTGGGGTTGGCCTCAATCTCTGCCAAAAGGCTCTCGGAGACGTAGAATTCACCCATATGCAGAGTGTCTTTCGTCCACAGCACCTTCAGCGGCTCGCCCAGGTCGGGGCAGGTCCGAAGGCAGAACTGGAAGCACAGCTTGTCCGTATCCAGCACACAGGGAATCCGGGCATATTCCGTGGTGATAGAGGTAATCGCGTTGGGATAGGTCTCCTCAAAGGACCCTTTTTCCAGGACCTTCCGGGTAGTGGCGTCCGCGTTGCCCACGCCGTTAAAGTTCGCGCCGGTCTTAGGAGACAGGTCCAGCACACCAATCCGCTCGATAAAGGGCTTTACACGGTAATCATAGGCGCGGCCTACAACGTTGGGGTCCATACCGTCGCCGCTGATTTCCTTGCCAATCTGCTCCAGCATCAGGACGTTGATTTTCTCAAAGGGAATGGCGGCCATGAGGGACTTCGCCAGCAGCAGCAGCTCCGGTTCCTCAGTCTCAATGCACTTATTGGGGATTGCACGAATGGTATGGGTCTGGTGGAAGGCATTTTCCACGATACCGATCGCGAAGGGGATATTGCAGTTCGCCAGAGCGGTGCGGCCGAAGGAGGGCACGTTGATATGCATCAGGTTGAAGCCCCGCTTATGGCAGATGCTGGCGCCGTACTGCTTGCCCAAACCAATGGCCATCATCTTCATGATACCGCTCTCAAAGGGTCCGTGGAAGTCGGTGTGCGGCTTGATGCGGGCCACGGGAACAATATAGTCGCAGGAGAGGGCGAAGGCATCCAGCTCCACATCCAATCCCTCAGCGGAAACGCCTATCTTCTTCGTATCCATACAGGAATGGATTTCGCAGCCGCAGGCCTCCTCGGTGATGCCGTAGTGGTCCAGGATGGCTCTCTGTCCCTCAGCGGTCGCGCCGCCGTGACTGCCCATCGCGGGTACAATATAGGGAGTGGCGCCGATACGCTTGAGTTCTTCGGCAAAGGTGCGAAGGATTACGACGCTGTTGGCGATCTCACGGCTGGCGGCAGTAAAGCAGACGGTACTGCCGGGCTTGATAAGTTCCAGAGTGCCCTCCCGCTTCAAGGCGTCCCGCACAGCCTGGGGCACGTCCTCAATATGGGTACCGTCCAGATGATTGGTGACTTTGTAAAATTTGGGGATTTCCATGTCTTGCAAAAGGTCTCTCACAACGCCCATGATATCTCATCCTTTTCCATAAAAAATTACGCATGGGTATATTTTGAAGTATAACATGGTCTATCCAAAATAGCAAGCCCTTCCAGCAGAAATCTAACCTGCGAAGTCGCTTCTCCCCGGCTTTCACAGGAAGAAGCGGCTCCGTGCATATTATCTACAGGCGGGATCTCGTTGATACAGTCATAACGCGCCTGCCTGCCGCAGTTTTATTTGACTGCCAGCAGCGTTTCCACAGCCTCTTTCAAGGTCGTCTCCTCCCCCACGTTGCCTGGGAAAATCACATAGGGAATGCCAGGGAACCTGCTCTCTTCTCCGGTCTGCCACACGGGGATGCCAGGCTTGATCTGGCCCATGACGCCGGCCCGTTTCACCCGCAGAGCCTTGGTGCCCACATCGCTGGAGGTAATGCCGCCCTTGGCCACTACAAACGCTGGAGTCACGGACAGCCGTCCCACCAGGGCCTGTACGCCGTCGGATATACGCACGGACCGCACCAGGGCCTTTTCCTTCGTGTCGTCCTCCACTGCCAGCAGCTTCCGGTTGGTAAAGCAGACCGGCGTCTTTCCAGCCAAAATCAGTTTCTCACTCTCCGCCACGACCCGGGCAATCTCCGCCTCAAAGACCTCGTTCCCCTCCAGAACCAGGTTGGAGTTGAACTCGATGCCTTCCGTCCCTGGGACCTTCAGGAGCGCGTTCAACTGCGCTGTGGTCTTTTGGGTATGGGAGCCTACCACTACAATGCCGCCGTTAGAAGTCTCTTTCTTTACCATATCCTGGCGGGTCAAAAGAGGCTGGTCCGAAATGCCGCCGATGACCTTCACCAGTGCCGCGGCTGTGCGGAACAGATACCGCTTCCCCTTTGCCATGGCCCGGTAGAGCGCCACACAGAAAACCTTCACGTCGCAGTAGTCCACGGCGTTCACAGCCACTTTGCCGAAATCCTTCACCGCCAATAGCTGGGCCTCAATCTTATCATACGCCTGCGCCCGCAGATCCTCCAGGGCAATGCAGACCACATCTCCCGCCTTGTACGCGCCGTTGGTCTTCTCCTCCACATAGTCCCGCAAATCTGACGCTGTATAGCCAAAGGTCTTATCCTTGGCGAACTCCGTCTCCCCAGCAGGAACCAGCTCTTCTCCATAGCGGACATAGTGGACATTCCCGAGAGTATAGCGCCCGCCCTCTTTGAAGAAGGGACACAGCACCTCTCCATCTATCACAGGGCCGCCCTCTTTTTCCAGCTCTTCTTTCAAAAGTGCGGTCTCCAGCGGATAATGTCCCCGCAGGGTG
>CAOJHG010000294.1 GCA_948435975.1 uncultured Oscillibacter sp.
GGAATCCTTGGTGAAGTAATCCGGGTAGACATGGGCGGGGAGCATCATATATACGTCCAGCGGCATGTCCATCAGGCGGCGGACAGCGGCGGTGAAATGGCCGGGGTTCGTGCCGCCGCTGTGCTGCTTCAGGCGGGCGAGCCGTTCGTCCAGGGAGAGGACTTCCCATGCTGAATCGTGTTCCTCCCAAAGACTGGCCCAGCAGCTTGGAGAACAGCGCAGCGCTCGTTCAGCGGGAGGGAGCTGCTGCGGGTTTTCGTACTTCTTGGGAATGTGGACCGTCTGGGAGTAGAGAAGCCCGAGGGACCGGCCATAGGAGGTGGGGACCGCGTCCAGCGGATTTTCAGACAGAAGACCTTTGGCGGCCAGCAGGGGCCAGAGGTCCTGAGGAATCACGATTCCTTCCGGCTGGAAGCGCAGGACGGAACTCTGGCAGTTTTGGAAAATTCCCTTGCTGGTCAGGTATGAGGCGGTTTCTGCGGGAGAGAGGTTGCCGGGAGGGAGCTGGTGCGCGGCGCAGCAATCCTCCAGGAGCATCAGTCCGGCCCATCGCATGAGGTCCCAGAAGTCTTCCGGCAGGGCATTGGAAATGCCTGAGAGACAGGGACCCGCCGCCAGCAGCACCTGACTGTTCCGGCAGAGCACCGCGGTAAGGTGCAGACGGGGGTCTAAGTTCGGCAGCGGGGATGAATCTGCCGACAGGCCGGAGAAGGGGACGTGGAAATACAGATGATATTCCTCTCCCGGCAGTCCCCGGTGGATCGCCACCCTGGACAGCCGTTCCAGGATGTCCAGCAATTGTTTATGGTCCATCGCAGACATAGACAGCCCGCCTTTCTGGTTGGATTTTGAGTATGAGAAGGATGCACGGACAAAAACGCCATGCAGAAAATACAGGTTCGTTAAACGATAGCATGTTTTGAGAAGAGAGTTAACAAAAGCGGAGAAAATTTTTGGGAAAACAGCAGGCCCGAGGCGCACGGCCCCGAGCCTGTTCACTTATGACAGCAGCTTCCGAACGGGGTCGCTCCGGCGGAGGCGGGAAAACTCTTGGTCCAGCTTCTGGTGGAAGGTTGGATAATCCTCCGCGTCGGGAATGCGCACGGCGATCCGCCAGAACCGCAGCCCGCCCTGGCCCACAGAGCTCCAATAAGGGCCGATAGGACGCTGCGGGTCGAGGCGCATACACCCTCTGGACAGGAGATATCTGCATTTCCGGGTGACTGGCTCCCGGCACTCCGCGGGGATGGGGAAAATAACGCCGCCGTCCTGGCAGTGGAGAAGGAGCATATAGGTGAGGACCTGGTGAATATCCTCCCGAACGGCGCTTCGGATGGCCTTCTGCCGCTTCCGCTCCTGGGGGTCCTGCAACGCGCCGTCCTTTGGCTGTTTCGTAAGGGTCAGCGTGCAGCCCCAGTCCGGACGGTTTTTCGCGTCCAGTACCATTCGTTTGGAAGGGAAGAAGAAGTCCGGCCGGATGCCCATATCCATCTGCCCCCCCAGAAGCCTGGAGGACTGCTGGGCAAACGCCTCATCCGCCGCGCCCCGGAACAAATGCTCCTGCAAAAGCCGCTCCCATAGCTGGTCGATGTTCAGGAATACGCCGGTCACTGCCGGGGCGCCCTCCTCCGCGTTCAAAGGGTCCGCGCCCATCCGGCTCAGAACGGCGCGGGCGATCCGGCGAGCGGGTTCCCACTCCCGGTAAATAGGGTTAGAGATTCGCTGGCGGGTTTGTTCCAGCACCCGTCTCCGCTGTTCGCCTTCCCAACCCGGAACAGACTGTCCCAGGACCGTCAGGGCGGCGCGGAACTCCGGCAGGCGGCGCTCCAGACGGCGGAAGAGCTCCGGCTGGCGTTTCCGGGCGGCGGCGCAGGCTTGCAGGAACAGGACGTTTCCAGGGTGGTCCAGGCTGTAGGACCGGGTCCAGTAGGCCATACGCCCATTGTCTGGGTTCTCCCGGATGTGGCGGGGGATGTCGGGACGGCCTCGGATATGGCTGTCGTTGTGAGGGAAGCTACGATAGGCCCGGAATCCCCCTTTTACCCAGGCACGCTGAATCTGGACAGCCAGCCTCGCAGTCAAAAGCTGGTCGAAGAAATCCGACTGTGCACCGCCGCCCGCGTCCTCCAGGGTAAGCACAGACTCCCCCAGGAAGCTCTCCAGCAGGCGGCAGAGGAAAAAGGGCTTTTGGGCCTGGTCGAAGCGGGACCCGATGACTATCCGCTGCTTCACATACTCTCCTGTTTCCTCATTCTGTTCCCGATACTCGAAAAGGCCCACATACTGCTGAGTCCACAGCGTCCCGCCCTTCTCCTGGAACACCTCCAGGGATGGACGGCTCTTCTGCTCCCTGAAATCCAGAAGGTCTGTCAGGCGGCAGTTCCCTGCGTCGATCTGCTCCTGAATTTTCCTGCATGCTGCCTGATACTGCTTTTTTACAGGGGTGTAGTCATAAAGTATGCCGTTCATGGCTGCGGCCTTCCTCCGCCGGAGAGCGCGTTCCAGCACAGATTGATAAAATCGTTCACATCCTTGTCCCGCTCGCCCCGGACGTATTCTTCCAGCAGGAACCTGATCCGGTACTTCCACACAGAGTCCAGCAGGGCATCTAAGGTTTCCTCCTGTCCGGCGGGCAGGCTGAACTGACCCTGGGCGATGTCGTAATGCCGGCTGAGTCCATCGTGCTTCCGGATGACCGCGTTCATGTTAACGACCCGTTTGGCAAGGACCCCGGCATTCTTCTGAACAAGGAGAGGAAAACTGCTGCTTTGGAATGCCTCTATCAGAAGCGCTTCCGTCACTTCCACCTCGTGCCAGACGAAACGCCGCCTGAGAGCGAAGTCCATGCTTTCCACAGAGCGGTCAATATCGTTCATCGTGCCAATGATATACACGTTCTTGGGAATGAAGAAGTCCCCGTCAAAGACATCCGGCGCACAGGGCTCGACTTTCCGCTCTTTGGTGGCGGGGTCCACTCCCAGACGGTAAGCGGGCAGGTTCCGGTACTGCGTCAGGACCTTCCTGCCCCGTTTGTCCGGCTCCAGGCAGAACATCAGCTCGCCGAAGACTTGGGACAGGTTCGCCCGGTTGATTTCGTCGATGATGAAGAAATAGCTGTGGTCCGGGTCGTCCGCATACCGGGGGTCTGCCAGGTCCTGATCTCTGAGGCCCGCCGGGAGTCCGCCTGTTCCCGCCTTCTCTTGGTTATGCTTCCAGTTCAGCTCTGCCACGACCCGGCAGAACCCCTTGAAGCTCCCATCCAGGCGGACGAAGCCGTTTTTGCCGTCCTCCTCAAGCTGCACGGGCCGCAGGCCTTCCACAAAGTCTGTGTAATCGTAGGCGGGATGAAACTGTACAATCCGGTACTGTGTCCCCAGGGCTTTGGCAATGGCTTGGGCGGTATACGTCTTTCCTGTGCCCGGCGCGCCAGTGAGGATGATCTGCTTTACGCCGTGCTTGAGCAGCCGGCTGA
>CAOJHG010000295.1 GCA_948435975.1 uncultured Oscillibacter sp.
CGGGAGGGAATCCTCCTGCTGGCGGGCTGTTTTTTGCTTTCCAAAGAGTCCGGCCGTTTTAATCCGGCTCAGCCATGCTCCTTTTCATACGTCCGCAGGAAATCCACCAGAGCCGTTACACCCGCTTTGGGCATGGCGTTGAAAATGGAGGCCCGGAGACCGCCTACGCTCTTGTGCCCTTTCAGGTTGTCAAACCCTGCCGCTTTGGAGGCCGCGACCACTGCCGCATCCTGCTCCCTGGAGGGGGTCACGAAGGGCACGTTCATAAGCGAGCGGTGCTCCTTTGCCGCCGTGCCGTTGAAAAAGCTGCTCTGGTCCAGGAACGCATAGAGCAACGCGGCCTTTTCCTCGTTCCGCTTGGACTGAGCTTCCAGGCCGCCGTTTGCCAGCAGGTATTTGAAGACCTTGCCGCAGCAGTAAACGCTCCAGCAGTTGGGGGTATTGTACAGGGAGGCGCTGTCCGCGTGGGTCTTGTAGCTGAGGTAGGTGGGCACAAAGGCGGGCAGGTCTTCCCGCAGGAGGTCCTCCCGAATGATGACGATGGCCATACCGGCAGGCCCCACATTCTTCTGTACGCCCGCCCAGATCAATCCGTAGCGCCTCACATCGCAGGGCCGGGAGAGGAACATGGAAGACTGGTCCGACACCAGGGGCACGGTTCCGGTCTCCGGCAGGGTGTGCCAGGAGGTACCGTGAATGGTCTCGTTTTCGCAGAGATAGACATAATCGGCCTTTTCCGGGATTTCCAAATGCGAGCAGTCGGGGATATAGGAAAAATTCCGGTCCGCGGAGGACGCCGGGACCACCACTTCTCCATACTTCCGCGCCTCTGTCAAGGCTTTCTTGGACCATGCACCGGTTTCCAGATAGCAGGCCAGGCCATTGCGCATCAAGTTCATCGGGACCATGGCAAATTGGAGCGTTCCGCCGCCCTGGACAAATAGGACCTTATAGTTCTCCGGAATGCCCATCAGTTTCCGCAGGTCCGCTTCGGCCTCGTCCAGAATCTGCTGGAATACCTGGGAACGGTGGCTCATCTCCATCACGCTCATGCCGCTGCCGCGGTAATTCAGGACTTCGGCGGCGATTTCCTCCAGGACTTCCTCCGGCATCATGGCGGGGCCAGCGGAAAAGTTGTATGTGCGTCCGTATCTCATCATTGTTCCTCCATTTTCCCGGCGGGGCACTGGAAAGACTCCGGCATCCCGCGCCTGGACTTGTCATAGTCTTTATTATAGCCCGCTCTCCACCTGGAATCAATTGTGATACTCCACGCACTTCATGGGGTTCCGGCGGGTTCTTTTGGGCCTCCCAGCAAAATTTACGCTCTTAACGAATTCTTAGCGGTTGCAATCTCACGCCGCTTCCTCTATACTGGATGTGTAGAAAAGCGTAAAGAAACCGTAAAGAAAGCGGACCCATGCGCCGCTTTTTCTTGAGGAGGCAGAGAGAATGGAGTATCATTTTACGGACCTGCTCCGGAGGATAGGGAGCATTATATGGACGGATTTCCAGGTGCTGTGCAAATGGCTGGCCCTGGCGGGTGTGACGGGCGTACTCAGCGGCGGCATCGGTGCGCTGTTCCACCATGGGGTCGATGAGGCGACGGCCCTGCGGGGGGAGTATCCATGGCTGCTGTGGTGCCTGCCGCTGGCGGGTCTGGCGATTGTGGCCATCTACAAGCTCACCCGGACCGAGGGCCAAGGCACCAACGACATCTTTGACGCGGTGCGGGAGGGGAGGCCCCTGTCCATCCTGCTGCTGCCTGCCATTTTCTTCAGCACCATCCTGACTCACCTCTTCGGCGGCTCTGCCGGACGGGAAGGGGCGGCGCTCCAGATGGGCGGGACTCTGGGGTATTGCACGGGCCGGCTGTTCCGTTTGGACGACCGGGACCTCCGCACGGCGGTAATGACAGGCATGGCGGCGTTTTTCACGGCCCTGTTCGGCACGCCGGTAGCGGCTTCCATGTTTGCCAGCGCCATTGTCACCGTGGGCACGGTCCACCACGCGGCGCTGATCCCCTCTCTGGCCGCCTCTCTGATTGCCTACGGCGTCGCTGGGCTGATGCACGTCCATCCCACCCGCTTCCGCGTGGCCGCCCCGGACCTGACGCTGCATCTGATGGCCTCTGTAGCGGTGCTTGCGGTGCTGTGCGCGGTGCTGTCGGTGGTGTTCTGTGAGGTCATTCATTTTACAGGCCACTGGCTGACGAAGCGCCTGCCGAATCCCTGGGTCCGGGTTTTTGCGGGCGGCGGTGCGGTGGCGCTGGCGAGCCTGGCCCTGGGCACCACGGACTATAACGGCGCAGGCATGAACGTGATCGCCGCCGCGGTGGAGCAGGGGACCGCACGGCCAGAGGCGTTCCTTCTGAAGCTGCTGTTTACCGCCGTTACCCTGGGCGCGGGGTTCAAGGGCGGCGAGGTGGTGCCATCGTTTTTTGTGGGGGCTGCTTTTGGCTGCGTAGTAGGACCGCTACTGGGAATTCCGGCGGGGTTTGCCGGAGCGGTGGGGATGGTAGCTGTTTTCTGCGGCGCGGCGAACTGCCCGATTGCATCAATTTTCCTGGCGGTGGAGCTGTTTGGCGACAAGGGGATGCTGTATTACGCGCTGGCCTGCTGCATCAGTTATATGCTCTCCGGTTCCAGCAGCTTGTACGCCAGCCAGAGGATTTTGCATTCTAAATTGAAGGATTCCTCCTTTGACGGCCCTGCCGCGCAGACGGACGGGGAAGCGCCGCTTGCCGTTCAGGGGGAAGAAGAGGTAAAAATATGAGTATATCCGACGGTCCTGCCCCGCAGAGCCGAAACCGGGCGGTGGACCTGGTGAAAACGGCGGCGATCTGCTTTGTGCTGATTTCTCACATGGCGGCTCCGGCGTTTGTATCAGGGACGGTTGGAGCACCCTTCTGGCTTGGGGCGCTGTTCTGGGCCAGCTTTTCTCACGCCAGTGTATCCCTGTTTCTCATGGCCAGCGGCGCTCTGCTGCTGAACCCGGCCAGGGACCTGTCCTTGAAGAAGCTGTACGCCCGGAATTTCCTCCGGCTTCTGACGGCGCTTCTGTTCTGGGCGGCATGCTGTCAGGTGCTGCAATTGGCCCTGAATGGGGATTTGACGCTTCCGGCTCTGGCGCATGGGGCGAAAAAGGTGCTGCTTTTCCACCACGAAGGGCCGCTGTATTATCTGCACATCATGCTTTTGGTGTATGCGTTTCTGCCCTGTACGCGTTTGATTGTCCGGCATGGCACACGGCAGGAGCTGGAATATATCCTGATTCTGTGGGGGCTTTTAGGCATTGTTTTCCCTACGGTAAAAACCTTTTGGCCCTTTACGCTTCTGTGGGGCATTCCTCTCCAATGGCAGTTGAACATGGCGTATGCCTCCATTGGCTACACGCTTTTCGGATACTATCTGACGGCCTATCACCCCAGGCCCCGGCGGTCCCTCTGCCTGCTGGCACTGGCGGCGGGC
>CAOJHG010000296.1 GCA_948435975.1 uncultured Oscillibacter sp.
TTCGCCCCCTTTGTAGGTACCGTGGGGTCAAGATGACCCCAAAAAATAAGTCCAGCTGCCAGGCAAATGCCGCAGGCGTACAACGACCCTGCGATCCTGATAAATTGTCATTTCTTCCAGGATGCTCCTGCAAAGAATTTCCCCGGTCACTCCATCGTTCCAAATGGAGGTAAGCTTATCGTAGATATCCCATCGCAGGTTTCCCGGCGCCGCTGCTTTCGCCCGTTCAGCCGCCTCCAGACGCTTTTCCAGCGCATCCAGCTCCTGGTCATACCGGCGTTTGAGCAGCGCCAAGTCCTCCTCCGTGATGCGCTTTGAGAAAAACGCGTCCAGGGCGTCCGCCCTCTTTTGCCGCAGTTTTTTTGAGGCGTGCTCCAGTTCTCCGGCGCGTTCTACCCCTTCCTGTTGGATAGCGGCAACCGCGCAGTCCGTTACGTTTTGAAGAAGAGCCTCGTGGTCCAGATCCAGGGTGTCCAGCGATTGCTGCAAAAGGATCAGAGCGGATTCCTCCCGCAAGCTCCAGCCCAGGGCGCAGCCCGCCCGTCCCTTCGTTACGGCGGTGCGGCAGCTCCAGCGCCTGTAAAAACTGCCGTCGCTTCGCAGCCGCTTCCGGGCGACGAGGCTTGCGCCGCATTGGCCGCAGACCAGCTTCCCGCTGAGGGCGTAATCACTGGAGCTTCCCCTTCCCTCTCCCCTTTTCCGGGCCCGCCGGCGCAGCTCCTTCTGTACGAAGTCCCATAGCGCCCGGTCCACAATGGGAGGATGATGGTTTCGAAGAATGACCAGGGGTTCCTCGCCGTGATTGTATTTTTTCGCGTGACTCAGATAGTCCGGCGTGATGGTCTTCTTCTGCACCAAATCCCCAGCGTACTTTTCGTTTTTCAGCAGCTTGACAATGTGGCTGTTGGACCACTTGACGCCGCCGCTGCGGGTCCGGATGCCCTCTGCTTCCAGCGCTTGGGCAATGGCGGTGGTTCCCTTCTTTTCCACGCCATACATGTGAAAGATCCGCCGCACCACCTCCGCGCCCTCCGGGTTTATGGTCATCTGTCCGTTCCGCACATCGTAGCCCAACAAAGATCTTCCAAAGACCACCCCCTGTTCCATCCGCCGGGTCTGCCCCCATTTCACCCGGCTGGAGGTTCTCCGGCTCTCCTCCTGGGCCAGGGAGCCCATGATGGACAGGCGAAGCTCTGCGACGGGGTCCAGGGTATTGATGCCGTCGTTCAGAAACAGAACTCCGATGCCCAGTCCCCGCAGCTCCCGTGTGTAGGCGATGGCGTCCAGGATGTTCCGGGAGAAGCGGCTTACCTCCTTGGTCAGAATGAGTTGAAAGGCTCTTCGGCGGGCGTCGCCGATCATGCGGTTGAAGGCCTCCCGTTTTTTGGTAGAAGTGCCGGTGACCCCCTCGTCGGCATAAATGCAAAAGAGCCGCCAATCCGGATGGCTTTCGATGTATTCCTGAAAGAATCTCCGTTGGTTTTCAAAGGAACTGGCCTGGTCCTCCCGGTCCGTGGACACGCGGCAATAGGCCGCCACCTCAAGCATGGGTATCCCTCCCGTTTGGCCTTGTTTGATCGGCGCCGGAAGGCCCGGCGGTTTTGGAACGTCTCAGCGAAATCAAGCAGTGTTCCGGTTTGTCTCAAACCTGGCCCTCAAATTTGGAAACAGGGCGGAAGTGTTTTCGCAGAGAAGTGCTGCGCTTCCCTTTCGGCCACCTTATTTCCAAAAGAGCATATGCGCGGGCCTCCTCCGAATGACCCAAGAAGCCCAAAACTATTCGTCATAAATTTTTGCGTATTCTTAACAAACTGCTTTACATTTTCAGAAAGATTTTGTAAAATATAGGAAAACAGAGAGGAGGTGTTGTCCGCAGCTCCCCGCAGCCTAGAAACTATGAGTCCACGGTTGAAAAGGAGAAACGTATGAAATTTAATCCCGTTGTCACCGCCATTGTAGCAATTTATCTACTCATCATGCTGTTTATTGGCTGGTATTCCTCCAAGAAAATCACCTCGAATACGGACTTTATGGTGGCCGGACGGCGTTTAGGCCCCTTCCTGATGGCCGGCACCCTGGCCGCTACAGAGATCGGCGGCGGCAGTTCCCTGGGCGTGGTGCAGCAGGGCATGCAGAGTCACGGGATCTCCTCCGCCTGGTATATCATTACCATGGGCTTCGCCTTTGTGATTCTGACCTTCCTGGCCCCAAAGTTCCGCGCGGCCACCGTGAAAACCGTTCCCGAGTATTTCCGCCGCCGCTATGGCAAGAGCGCGGGAATCATCACCGCTATCATTATGCTGCTGCCTCTGGTGGGCCTGACGGCAGGGCAATTCATCGCTTCCTCCGTCATCCTCTCCACCATGCTGGGCATCCGCTATCAAACGGCG
Source organism: uncultured Oscillibacter sp. (assembly GCA_948435975.1). Classification (GTDB taxonomy): domain Bacteria; phylum Bacillota; class Clostridia; order Oscillospirales; family Oscillospiraceae; genus Oscillibacter. The sequence continues at coordinate 2,391 of CAOJHG010000296.1, forward strand.
GTCATCATCGTAGCGGTGGTGGTTACCGTCTATTCCATCATGGGCGGCCTGTGGTCCGTCACCCTCACCGACTTTATCCAGGTTTTCCTGATTGTCATCGGCATGATTATCGCCGTACCTTTTGCGCTGAACATGGCCGGAGGCTGGGACAACGTGATCGCCAACGTTCCCCCGGAGACCTTTGACATGTTCAAGGGCTATCAGCCCATGGCGGTGCTGTCCCTCACCGTAATGTACGTGGCCACCTTCACCGTGGGCCAGGAGGCGGTCTCCCGGTATTACGCCGCCCGGGATGGCAAGGCCGCTCAGCAGGGCTCCATTTTGGCCGCCATCGTAAACTTCGTCTATGCGTTCATCCCCGCTGTCCTCGGCATCATCACCCTGGCCCTCCTCAATATGGGCAAGTTCAACGCGGAGGACTTCGCTGACGTCGGCGCCCGCTACGCCCTGCCTGTCCTGGCTATGGAGGTTATGCCCGCCCTGATCTGCGGCCTCCTCTTCGCCGGCATCATTTCCGCTACCATGTCCTCCTCGGACTCCGATCTGCTGGGAGCCGGTTCCATTTTTGCTAATGACATCTACCACGCCGTGCTGAAGCCGGACGCCTCTAGCCAGGAGGTTATGCGGGTGACACAGGGTGTCATGGCTTTGGTGGGTGTGGCGGCTATGTTTATCGCCCTGTTCAATACTTCCAGCATCGTGGATATTCTGATGTTCTGTTTTACCCTCCGGGCTGCCGGTTCCTTCTTCCCCTATGTGCTGGGCCACTATTGGAAGGGCGCGTCTCTGGCGGGTACAATTGCTTCCCTGGTCTCCGGCTCCGTAGTGGTGGTATATCTGGAGAAAATTTCCGGCGGTGTGCTCTTTGGCGTGAAGCTCAGCCAGCCCATCGTCCCTGGCCTTTTGGTGGCGCTGGTGTTTTTCCTGGTGTTCTCCAAGCTCTTCCCTCCCAAGGAACCGACCACCGAGTTGGCCTACGAGGAGGATTAATCAAAACTGCGAAAGAGGCACGGTCAAAAGACCAATGTCAATAACCTAACAAGCAAGAGCTAAGAATTATCGTAAAATAGAGGGAA
>CAOJHG010000297.1 GCA_948435975.1 uncultured Oscillibacter sp.
GGGGAAGCTGGCGGATCTCCCAAAGCAGGTGGCGGCCTATGGAGAGGAAAAGGCGGCGGAGGAAGCGGGCGTCGGCGTGCCCACCCTTCGGGACGTGGTGGCTGAACTGCTGAAGCCAGGCCGGGACATCCGGGACGACCTGCCCAAGCCGGTTCTGCGGACGGACGTGCTGGAGATGAAGGACCTGAAGCCGGGGATGGTTCTGACGGGCACGGTGCGGAATGTGATTGACTTCGGCGTGTTTGTAGATATCGGCGTTCATCAGGATGGACTTGTGCATATTTCCCAGGTAGCGGACAAGTTCATCAAGCATCCCTCGGAGGTCGTTTCTGTGGGAGATGTGGTAAAAGTCGCGGTCCTGGAGGTAGATGAGAAAAAGAAGCGGATTTCTCTTTCTATGAAACAGGCTTAAAAAGCAGGAGATAGGAAAAGCCGTGCGGCCTCCTATCTCCTTCGTTTATTTTACTGAGATGGCGTTTACGGGGCACCCGTTGGCAGCGTCAGTCACGCGGGTGTTTCTCTTCTCCGGCTGAGAGATGACAGCGGAAACCGCTCCCTTGATCTGGAAGACCTCCGGGGCGGTATAGGCGCACATGCCGCATCCAATACAGCGGGCGGGATTCACGGTGACGGTCACGAGGAACAGCACCTCCTTTTTCGATTCTCCCTTTACTATACCCAGCTCTGGTCCGTTTGTCCAGGAAAACTGCGGAGCCGCTCCGGACAGCGTTTTGGCGGCTAAGCGCCGGCGGCTTGAAACGAAAAACCGGCAGTGGTATAATCGCCGAAGGGAAAACCGGCACGTTTGTCAACAAGAAAGGAAAAACGGCTATGCAAATGGATCTTCGCACTCTGCTGACAAAGCCCCCACGAACGGATGCAGAGCTGCTCCGGGGCATCCGGCAATGTGTTTCCATCTTTGAGCCGGAACGCGTCCAGGCATGGAAGCCCGCGCCGGAGGAGGACATCCAAAATCTGGAGCGCCTTATCCGGCAGACCTTTGGGCGGGAGCTTCCGTCCTCCTTCAAGATGTACTTGCAGCAGATGGGGGAGGAGGACGGCGGCCTGCTGTCCAAGTCGCTGGATTACTCGCTGGGGGACTGGAACTATTTTAAGGGCCGGAATCTGGCGCGGGGCGCTGTGCGGGCGCTCAATCCTCCGGCGCGGTCCTTTATCCGGAAGCCGCCTCCCGAGGTCCCGTCCTGGTTCTTCTTCTACGCCCCCCTGATGGAAACCGGCTGGGGCTTTTCCGCGGTCTCGGAGGTCTCGGATGAGCTGGTCAAGGCTGACGGGCGGCAGCTTTTCCGCACTCATGACACGTTTTCCAGGCTGCTCTTTTTCTGTGCGTACCAGGGTATGATGAATTGGCCCGTCGGACGCGGAATGGCGCTGAAATACAAGGCGGATACGTTCACCTCTGGTCTCTCCGGCGTCCATGTCCTCCGCGCCGAGGCCCGGTGCCCGGAGGAATGGCTGGGACCGGGGTACCGTCTGGCCGAGGCGTTTTGCAGGGAACTGGAGGAGCAGTGCTCCCTGAGCGAATGCTGGTTCAGCAGCGGGAAGTGCTTCTGCTATTTCGACGGGGAGGGCCGTCCCCTGGAGCCGGACAACAGGGGCTATGAAGAAGCGCATTTCGTCCACTACGCCGGGTTCCATACCGGCTGCGGCCTGACGGTCTGTATAAACTTCGTCCTAGAGTATGGCCCTGTCCTTACGTTCCACATCTTCAGCGAGGACCTGTGCGCCACAAAACAGCTTGCGGACGCCATTTTCCAGCGCACGGAGCGGACGGAGGACCGCTTTTCCTTCACCATGCTGAACGACGGACTGCTCCCGGCCTGGCTGCGCTTCTGTCCGGACTGGTCCTGACGCTTCCGTGTCAAAAACGCCGCCACTGGAAAAGATTGTTTCCGTTTTTTCATTTACATTCAGGCCCGTTTGTGGTATGGTGGAAGATATTCTGTCAACCTGCGCATTCACTATGGAGGAAACCTATGAAACAGCTCTTTCGCAAATCCCTTTCCGCATTCCTGGCGCTGTCTCTGCTGGCGGCGCTGACCCTTCCGGCGCTGGCCTCCGCCGCCTTGGGGGACGACCTCACCGCCGCCGACACCTCCCTGAACCAGCAGACCCAGCTTTCCACCAACGTCTTCTGGAGCACCACCTATTCCGACTACCGGACGGAAAACCTGATTACTTATACCCCAAACTACAGCGTCACTCCCATCATCACCTATGGCAATGTGCTCACAGACCGCAGCAGAGTCACCACCGCCGCCCGTCAGCTTGAGTCCGAGGGCTACCGGGTAGTAGCGGGCATCAACGGCGACTTCTACAACGTCAACAACGGCCTTCCCATCGGTCTCGTCGTATCCCGCGGTAAACTCCGCAGCACCGACGCCGGTTATTACGCCATCGGCTTCCGGGCGGACGGCACCGCGATTCTGGGCAGGCCCTCCCTCTCTGTCACCGCCGATCTTGGCTATGTCGTTTTCGACGAGGAGGGAAATCCCATTGGCGAGGCCATCCGTCCTGTGGCCGCTGTCAACAAGGCCAGGACCAACGCGGGCATCTACCTCTATACATACGATTTCAACGCCGCCCACACCACCGGATGCACTCAGCCCGGCATCGACGTGGTCTGTACCATCCAGGAGGGCCGCCTCTCCATCGGCGAGCGCCTGACCTTGGTGGTAGATGAGGTCCTGGAGACCGAAACCGCCACGCCTATCGGGGAAAACCAGGTGGTCCTGACGGCGAATCTCCAATCGGAGTGGTTCCAGTTGGACGGCCTGCGGAACACCCCTGTAGGCAGCGTCATTCAGATCGACGTTGCGGCCGGAGGCGGCGAGGGCTGGAACGACGTGGAATACGCCATCGGCGCACTGTACTCTCTGGTAGAGAACGGCGCGGTAGGCTCCGGCCTGGAGAAAGGCGCGGCTCCCCGGACCGCCGTGGGCCAGCGGTATGATGGAAGCCTTATTTTCTACACCATCGACGGCAGAAAATCCGGCCACTCCATCGGCGCCACCATGAATCAGGTGGCCGAGCGCCTCATTGAGCTGGGCTGTACCACGGCCCTCTGCCTGGACGGCGGCGGTTCCACAACGCTCTCTGTTACTCAGCCTACGGAATTTGTGTCCAAAACCATCAACACCCCCTCTGACGGCTCTGAGCGCTCTGTATCCAATCAGATATTCCTCGTTGCCAGCAGTCAGCCCACCGGGGAACTCAGCCACTTCTATGTCAGCGCGGACCATCCCTACATCCTGGCAGGCAGCAAAACTCAGATTTCCGCCGCCGCCATGGATACGAATTTCATCCCTATGAACTGGGACTACACCCTGACCGCCTCCGCCGGATATCTGGAAAACAACACCCTCATCACACCCCCGGAGGGCGGGGATATCCTGGTCACTGCTGAGAGCGGCGGCAATCAGGGAAGCACCAC
>CAOJHG010000298.1 GCA_948435975.1 uncultured Oscillibacter sp.
TCTCCGGAAGAGGTTCCGCCGCCGCAGGCTGTCAGCGCCAGGAGCAGGCAGAGGGTCAGAAACAGTGCCAGTAATTTTTTCATGTAGGCATTCTCCTTAACAGTAAATTATCCTGAAAGCAGGAAACTTGCGTGGATTCCGCCGGCACATCAATAGAGTGCGGGGAATCAGTTGTAAGAGAAGCCGGCTGCGGCGAAGAAGTCCTGCGCATAGGTGCCTCCGGATTTCTCAATGACGGTATCATAGATGCCCGCGGCGTTGCAGGCGTCGATCATCTCCTGAAGAAGTTCATCGCTGACCTCGTAGACCTGGCTCTTGCCGGAACTGTTGATACCCTCAGTACACAGCTTGTTGTTCTCAGCGCAGAGGGCCCGGTTGTGCTCCACAGCCTCGTCGATGCACTCTTGGATGAGGTTTTGGGTGGCCTCGTTCAGACCGTTCCAGGCGTCCAGATTCATATAGATGATGTAAGGGGTGTAAACGTGCTGGGTCAGGTAAACGTGGTCGTTGACTTCCCAGAACTTATTGTTGTAAATCTGCTCCAGGGGGTTCTCCTGCGCGTCGAAGGAACCCTGCTGCAAAGCGGTGTACAGCTCGCCGAAGGCCAAGGGACCGGGGTTTGCGCCCAGCGCCTGCCAGATTGCCAGGTGGACCTCATTTTCCATGGTACGGATCTTCAGGCCCTTCAGGTCGGACAGATGGTTGACCTCGCCATTGATGGTCAGGTTGCGGAAGCCGTTCTCGAAGTAGCCCAAGCCCTTCAGTCCAGCCACCTCCAGAGAGTCCAGCAGAGCCTTGCCCGCGTCGCTGTCCAGCGCCTTGTAAACGGTCTCATAATCAGAGAAGATGAAAGGAGCGTCAAAGGCGTTCAGGGCGGGAACGAAGGAAGCCATGTTGGAGGTGGAAGGGCCGCCCATGGTGACATTGCCCTGTACTGCGGCCTCGGTATACTCACGGTCGCCGCCAAGCTGCTGGTTGGGATAGATGTTCACACTCACCGCGCCGCCGGAACGCTCTTCTACCAACTCCTCAAAGAGCTGGAAGCTGGCGTGTTCCGCCGTGGTTTCCGTGCAGCCGTGGGCAAGGATGATTTCAATAGGGGTGTACTCGTCGCCGGAACCCGCATTGCCGCTGCCGGTATCCGCGCCGCTGGAAGAACCAGTGTCACCGCCAGCAGAGCCGCCGGAAGAAGACCCGTCGGAAGAAGAACCGCCGGAGGAAGACCCGCCGCACGCGGTCAGGGCCAGGATCATGCAGAACGTCAGAATCAATGCCAAAGTCTTTTTCATGGGAATATTCGCTCCTTACTAGTTATCACATTGCTGTGCTGAGATATTGGGAATCGCTCAGAAAATGCCGGTCTTTTTCAGGAATTCAGAAACCGTTCAGACAAACAGTGTCCAATCAGTTGGGAGAGAATCCAGCAGCGGCCCACAGATCCTGGGCATAGGTGCCGCCGGCCTTCTCGATGACCAGATCATACACGTTGGCGCAGGCGGCAACCATCTCGTTGTAGAGCTCATCGCTGACCTCATAGACCTGGCTGCGGCCGGACTCGTTGATTGCGTCGAAGCAGTTCTGCTCGTTCTCCGCGCAGATTTCACGGCAGTAAGCAACGGACTCGTCCATGCACTCCTGAATCAGGGCCTGGGTGTCGGCGTTCAGACCGTTCCACACATCCAGGTTCATGTAGATGATGTACGGGGTATAGATGTGGTTGGTGCGGTAGACGTGATCCTGGACCTCGAAGAACTTCGTGTTGTAGATCAGCTCAGCGGGGTTCTCCTGGGCATCGAAGGACTTCTGCTGGAGCGCGGTATACAGCTCGCCGAAAGCCAGAGGGCCGGGGTTTGCGCCCAGGGCCGTCCAGATTGCCAGGTGGATCTCGTTCTCCATGACGCGGATCTTCAGGCCGCTGAGGTCAGACAGGCTGTTGATTTCCTTGTTGCAGGTCAACTGCCGGAAGCCGTTCTCGAAGTAGCCCAGGCCCTTCAATCCGGATGCTTCCAGGGAATCCAGCAGAGCCTTGCCAGCATCGCTGTCCAGGGCCGCGTAGATGGTCTCCCGGTCGGATACCATGAAGGGCGTCTCAAAGGCGTTCAGAGCCGGGACAAAGGGAGCCATGTTAGCCGCAGAGGGGCCGCCCATGGTAACGTTGCCTTGGATGCAGGCCTCGGTGTACTCACGGTCGCCGCCAAGCTGCTGGTTGGGGTACAGGTCCACTTTGACAGCGCCGCCGGAACGCTCTTCCACCAGCTCCTTGAATTTCATAAAGCTGGCGTGCTCGGAGGTGGCCTCGGACGCGCCGTGGGCCGCGATGATGGTCAGCTCGTCATAGCCAGCGCTGTCACCGCCGGTGGACCCGGAATCGGAGGACGCGCCGCCATCAGAGGAAGAGCCGCCATCACCAGAACCAGAGCCAGAACCAGAGTCGGAACCGCCGCCGCACGCGGTCAGCGCTAGGATCATGCAGAGAACGAGGGCAAGGGACAGAAACTTCTTCATAATACTTTTACTCCTTCTTAAATAAAAATGGCATAAAGGGGAGGGGATTCGCTTTTATCTGGCCTGCCAAAGGAACCAGACTCGCCGCAGGCAGCAGGACTCAGCCCCATACACAGCGCTAGAAGCCTCTTTTCAATCACTTTTTACTCCTTTTTCCCATTTTATTCTCCAGGCTGTCTATAGAACATGGGGCAGCTCCGCAGACGCTGGCTTCCGTCACAATTCCTGCGGCAAATGAAGACCTACGCCGCATTGCGAAAGGCAAATGTGGATAGGACTCTGAATAAAATAGCACAAGCTGTCAAATCTTTCAAGGCATTGCCGCATACCAAAGCAGATTTTCGGCGCTTCTTACAGAGTACACAGAATGCTTTTGTACAATCTACCTACTTCTGCCACAAAAAAGAGTGAAAAAACCCGCCATTTCTGGTAAAATACTTCTTTTTTCTTTACGCAAACCGGCTGGACGCCATCTCGATTTCCACAATGGTTTCCATGGCCTTCATATACCGGAAGCTGCGGTCCGCGCAGTCCCATGCGGTGGGCAGGGGCACACACTCCACGGTGATAAAGCCCTTGTAATCCATCTCCTTCAAGCAGCGCACATGGGTCCGGAAATCCACGTTGCCGCCGCCGGGATAGAGACGGGCCGTGTCGGAGAAGTGGACATACTCCAGGTTTTTCGCGCAGTACCGGTAGGCGGCGGCAATGTCGTTATCCTCCATATTCATGCTGTATGTATCCAAATGGACGCCCACATTATCCCTGCCCAACCCTGCGACGAAGTCCTGCACCTCCCGCATAGTGTTCAGGAAGTTGCTGATATAGCTGAGGATGTTCTCCACCCAGATGCGCACGCCCTTATCCCCGGCATAGGCGGACAGCTCCAGGATGGCATCCCGGTGATAATTCCAATACTTCTCCCGCTGGCTCTGGTCGG
>CAOJHG010000299.1 GCA_948435975.1 uncultured Oscillibacter sp.
GCCTCTATTGCTGGCTGATTTTATTCTGCCAGAGCCTGCAAACTATTTTGCGCATATTTCTTGACATTACCGGGTGTGGTTTCTGTTATAATGAGAGCAGCAAATCGGGATCGTATTTTGCGGAGGACACGGAGAAACATATATACATATTTTAATGATTGATACAACGGCAGATCCTATCGGAAACGCAATCGCAGAGGAATTGCTTCGCCGTGGTGAACATGCCGTCGAATTTGAGTTGATCGACACCTCCGGGATGCACATTTCGCACTGTGTCGGATGTAATTATTGCTGGTTGCATTTCCCTGCCTTTTGTGGTACGATTCTTGATACTAAAAAGTGGGAGTGCGAAAACACACCTAGGAACGATATGGGCTTGCTTTCCGGTCTCTCCGACGCGAGCATAAGAACGGCATAAGGTTCAAGCGGAATACGACTGGATGGTACGAAATTTCACGGCACAGGAAAACGTCAAGGAACTCCATGACGAACATTCCTGCGCGTCCCGCTTGTTCTCCTGCATGGGGCGGCAGGACCAGATCCGATGGGTTATCGATCGTCCGAAGGCTCCCCCCACACCCGGCCGGCAACCGTGACCGCCTTTGAACCCTTGACCGACGAGGGGTACATTCCCTGCGTGAGCCTGTTGGATTTCCAAGAGGAAGCCGGAAAGCTGAATCCGACCGTCTATTGCCGCGCCTTGGATTTTGGCTGCAAGACACACATAAATCTCGTTATGCCCTATACCATCCTGCAAACCGTCTCGGAACAAGCAGGACTGCCAGCTGGTCAGCTGACCGTGCTGGTTAAATCCGCCCACTATTATCCGCGGGACAAGGGAAACGTAAAGGGAATCTTGGAAGCGGAGGGCGCGGTTTAAAAGCGCCCTCCTTCTCCCCTCGGGCTTGCCTGCGGAAGGCCCTCTCCAATCCGCCGGAACCACCCGAAAATCCCGGAGACAAGCCTCCTCCCGCAGTCTGCCCGCGAAATATCCCGGACAAAACGTCCGGTTTACCAAGGAGGGAGCTTGATGTTCAACGACGGAAGAAGCAAACGGGTCCTCTTCCTGGCCCACTGCCTTCTAAACCAAAACGCCATCTCCGACGGCACCGCCGTCTGCCCCGCGTCTTACCGGGAACTCCTCCGTGTCCTTTTGGACGCGGAGGTGGGCATCCTTCAAATGCCCTGCCCGGAGCTTTGCTGCCTGGGGCTGGACCGGGGAGACCCTCGCGGCGGGGAGCGTCCGGTCACGGTGGAAAACTCCCGCATCCGCCGCTCCCTGGGCGAATCCCCTGCCAGGGAGCGTCTGGACGCTCTGGCTGAGGATGTGATTCGTTAGATTCTGGAATACCATCGCCACGGATTTGCGGTTCTCGGAATTGTCGGAGTCAACCGTTCCCCCAGCTGCGGCGTGGACACAACCTCGGACCAGGACCTGGAGCTTCCCGGCAAGGGTCTCTTTCTGGAGGCGCTCTCCCAACGGCTGGCGGAAGAAAAGCTGACGGTTCCCCTGCTGGGCCTTCGGGGGCCGGAGGAGGCCGCCGAAGCCATCCGCGCCTTACTGCCCTGACCAAACTACATTCACGGAGGACATTCCCCTATGCGCATGCGGAAAAAGAAGAATCTGATTCCCCGGATGGAGCGCTGCGGCGACCGTCTGATTCAAAACCCCTATGACCGCCCCGGCCACTGGCGGGAGCTGATGCCCCAGGCCCGGGAGCTTCACCTGGAGCTGGGCTGCGGCAAGGGCCGCTTTACCGCCGGAACCGCCGCCGCGGAGCCGGACGTGCTGTTTCTGGCAGTGGAGATGGTGCCGGACGCCATGGTGGTGGCCATGGAGCGCTGCGTCAACGCGGGGCTGGAGAACGTCTGGTTCATCAGCGCCAACGCGGACCAGCTGCCCTACTTCTTCACCCCCGGCGAGGTGGACCGTATCTACGTCAACTTCTGCGACCCCTGGCCCAGCGGACGCCACGCCAAACGGCGGCTGACTCACGGGAACTTCTTGAAGCTCTACCGGCAGGTTTTGAAGCTGGGGGGACAGATTCACTTCAAAACAGATAACCAGCCCCTCTTCGAGTTCTCCGTGGAGGAGCTGCCCCAATTCGGATTCCAGCTGTCCGAGGTCACGCGGAATCTCCACGAACACGGCCCCGTAGGGGTTATGACGGACTACGAGGCCAAGTTCCACAACCTGGGCCAGCCCATCAACCGCTGCGTGGGAACCATGGTGGAGTGGGAGGAGCCCTTCCCCAGCAAGCTGAAAACCATCCGGAACCGCTGGTTGGACGCCTTCGCCGAAGGTGTGGGCGAGGCGGAGCTGGGAACCCGCGTACTGGCGGAGGGAAATTACCTCTGGCATCTCTTCTCCTGGAAGCTGGTCCCCTGTCTGGAGGGGGACGCGGCGAGAGCCGCCCTGGCGGAGGTCCCGGAAGAGACGGTGTACCTCTTTTACTATGAGTATCCCCCGGAGGGGGTTCCCCTGTCCCGGGCGCTTTCCAAGGCGGAGGCCCTGGCCCTTCCCCAGCCGGAAGCTCACTTCGGGGCGGACTGGTATCTGGTGAACAAGGACTTCACCTGGACCTATGCCCACACCCACGAGGAGTTCTGCGGACCCTACTTTTTCCGGCCGGAGATCGGTGCTTCCTAAATGCCCCCCCAGCGACGCTTCTAAAGCGCCATTTAAAAGGGAGCGGACAGGAAAAGAGCTACGAGAGAAACCCATCACGGGTTTCTCTCGTTTTCCATCCGCGGTTTTTGCCTGCTCCGGAAAGGGAACCTTGGAAATCTTTCAGTACTGTCAGATTCCAGAAAGATTCTGGACAGATTCCTATGATAGAGTATCCATAGTGAAAGCCACACGGCCCGGCCGCCCTTCCAAATCCAGTCAAGCGCCGGGGCCGCGACTTCAAAATACGTTCCCTTGGAGGTACTGAATCATGACCATTCTGGAAACCAACTCCCTTCGGAAGCACTACGGCTCCGGCGAAACCGAAGTACATGCCCTGGACGGCGTGGATCTCACCGTGGAAAAGGGCGAGTTCGTCGCCGTAGTCGGCACCTCCGGCTCCGGCAAATCCACCCTCCTCCACATGCTGGGCGGCCTGGACCGGCCCACCTCCGGCTCCGTCACCGTGGACGGAAAGGACATCTTCTCCCTGAAGGACGAGGCCCTGACCATCTTCCGGCGGCGGAAGATCGGCTTCGTCTTCCAGAACTACAACCTGGTCCCCGTCCTCAGCGTCTATGAGAACATCGTCCTGCCCATCCAGCTGGACGGCCAGAAGCCCGACGCCGCCTATGTGGACCAAATCATCGAGACTCTGGGCCTGGAGAAGAAGCTCCGGAACCTCCCCAACAACCTCTCCGGCGGCCAGCAGCAACGGGTGGCCATCGCCCGGGCCCTGGCGGCCAAGCCCGCCATCATCCTGGCCGACG
>CAOJHG010000300.1 GCA_948435975.1 uncultured Oscillibacter sp.
AGAAGGGAAGGGCTGTTTCTGTGACCAATTCTGCTGGAAAACCAAGGCGGGACAAGGCTTCCATCTCCCGCTCCAGTTTCCGAAGGTCCCGGCGTGCGTAAACATAGGAATCCTGCTCCTGGAAATCGCAGGGGATGGCTCCGCATAGGACCAGGAAGCGTTCCAAGGCGGCTTGATTGGCTTCCAGATAGAGGCGGGCTGTCTCAACGCCGAACTCTCGGATGAGCCTGTCATAGATAAGGCCGTGCTGAGACGTAATTTTCGCCGTGGTGTTTTTGGTGACGCCTCCGCCGATACGGTCCGCTTCCACTAAAACATAATCTATCCCGGCCCGGTCCAGCTCATAAGCGCACATCAGCCCCGCTATGCCGCCCCCGATTACCAGCACGCCGGTTTTCAGGTCTTGCTGCAAAGGGTCAAATTCTGGCAGGCCCGCCGTTTGAGTCCATAGAGAATCCATACTGTCACCTCTCTGGAGTTAGCTTGTCCTTGATCCTGAAAACGATGTCTGGAAAGGCGTACTAAAAAAGGAAACGCGGCTTGTACGCGGCAGAAAAACGAATGTGCGCGTGTGGAAATGCACAAAAGAGCTTTTTGGGAAAACGGAACCTTTTGTAGCAGTCGCTAAAATCCAGAAAAACCCGTTGACGGACCGCAGGTTTCTTCGTATAATAAACCGCAAGAGAGAGCAAGGGCGCCCCCTCCAAGGGTGTCCCCTGCTCTTTTTTCATGGGAAAACTCTTGCGCGTTAAAGTAATAAACCACAGGCTGTCTGGCCGAAAGGAGATTATCATGGGCAGATACGATCAGGAGGACATCCTCCGTTTTATCCAGGATGAAGATGTTCAATTTGTCCGGATGCAGTTCACCGACTTGTTTGGACAGCTCAAAAACGTGGCCATTACCGCGTCCCAGATTCGGCGGGCGCTGGATGGAGAGATTATGCTGGACGGCAGTTCCATCCAAGGCTCTGTCCGGGTGGAGGAATCCGACCAGTACCTGCGCCCGGAGCTGGACACCTTCACAGTCCTTCCCTGGCGGCCTCAGTATGGAAAGGTGGCCCGTTTGATCTGCGGTGTGTACAATCCCGATGGGTCCCCCTTTGAAGGAGACCCGCGGAATATCCTGAAACGGGTGCTGAAACGGGCGGAGGACATGGGGTTTTTCTTCCACGTGGGCCCAGAACTGGAGTTCTTCCTCTTTCAGACCGGCGAAGATGGGAACCCCACGACCAAGACCAGCGACGAGGCGGGCTATTTCGACCTCGGCCCTCTGGACCACGGGGAAAGCACCCGCCGGGAGGTGGCCCTGGCTCTGGAGCAGATGGGCGTCGAGGTAGAGGCCAGCCACCATGAGACCGCCGCCGGACAGCACGAGATCGACTTGAAATACACCCCCGCTCTTACCGCTGCCGACAACATCATGACCTTCAAGCTGGCGGTCAAGACCCTGGCTCAGAAGAACGGCCTTCACGCCACCTTCATGCCAAAGCCCATTGCAGGCGTAGCAGGAAGCGGAATGCACATCAACATGTCCCTCTTCCGGGAAGGCAAAAACCTCTTCTATGACCAGGAGGCCGGAGACCGCCTGTCTGCTTTGGCGCAGCAGTTCATCGCAGGACTGCTGGCCCATGCCCAGGGTTTCTGTGCGCTGACGAACCCGCTGGTGAATTCCTATAAGCGTCTGGTGCCGGGCTACGAGGCACCCTGCTATCTCTCGTGGTCGGCGTCTAACCGTTCCGCCCTGGTGCGCATCCCGGACCCCAGAGGCAGAGGAACGCGGGTGGAGCTGCGCAGTCCCGACCCGGCGTGCAACCCTTATCTGGTCTTTGCGGCGTGTCTGGCGGCAGGTCTGGACGGTGTGGAGCGGCAATTGACCCCGCCGCCGGAGATCGGAGAGAACCTATACGCCCTTTCCCCGGAAAAGCTGGCGTCATGGAACGTAGAACGCCTGCCTGTATCTTTAGAGAAGGCCGTCGAAGCCATGGAGTCGGACAGAACTGTTATGGAAGCCATTGGAGCCTATGCGGCCCAGTACCTGGATGGAAAGCGGCGGGAGTGGGAGGAGTACCGGACCCAGGTTTCCCAGTGGGAGCTGGAGCGGTATCTTGTGACCTACTGAGCGGATTCCCTCCATGAGAGAGGAGGCGGGACCTGTGGAGCGCATTATCGTAGCCTTTTCCAGCGAGGAAGCCCAAAAGCGGGTTGCCCGTCTGCTGGCCTCGGAGGGCTGGGAAGCGGCGGCCCTGTGTGCTTCCGGCGCGGAGGTCATGCGGGCTGTAGGAAAGCTGGGAAGCGCCGCCGTAATCTGCGGGTTCCATCTGCGGGACATGACGGCTGGCACGCTGGCGGCGGATCTCCGGGGCAGGGCGGCGCTGATGGTGATGGCGAAGGGAGCCTGTCTGGAGCTGTGCGGCGGGGAGAATCTGTACAAGCTGCCAACGCCCGCCTCCCGTGGGGATTTTTTCGCTGCGCTGAACGTGCTGCTGGAGTTTGAGTCGTCCCGTCTGCGGAGACCGGCCTCCCAGCGGCGGGAGGAGGAGCAGAGGATCATCCGCCGGGCGAAGGAGCTGCTGATGGACGTAAACCGCATGAGCGAGGAGGAGGCCCACCGTTTTTTGCAGAAGAGGAGCATGGACAGCGGCATCCGGCTGGCGGAGGTGGCGCAGAGCGTTGTGGATTCTTACACGCTTTGAATGAAGTTTTAGGAAACGGAGGATTTCGTTATGAATCATATATCCCCTTTATACAGTACCCGGTTCGAACACGACGCCTGCGGGATTGGCGCAGTGGTGGACGTTAAAGGGCGGGCGTCATACCAGACCGTGGACGATGCGCTGAAGATTGTTGAGAAGCTGGAGCACCGTGCGGGAAAGGACGCCGCTGGAGAGACTGGAGATGGCGTGGGTCTGTTGATGCAGATTCCTCACAAGCTGCTGTGCCGCGCCGCTGCCGGGGAAGGGATTCCTGCACTTGGCGAGGCGCGGGATTACGGCGTAGGAGTATTCTTTTTTCCGCAGGACAGTCTGAAACGCGCCCAGGCCAAAAAAATGATGGAAATCATCACTGCTAAGGAGTTCCTGGGCTGGCGGGACGTGCCGGTATGCCCGGAGGTCCTGGGTGAAAAAGCGCGGAGCTGTATGCCCCATATCTGTCAATGCTTTGTTCGCCGCCCGGAGGACTGCGCCCGGGGACTGGAGTTTGACCGGAGGCTGTACGTCATCCGGCGGGTGTTCGAGCAGTCCAATGTGAACACCTACATCCCTTCGTTTTCCAGCCGGACCATCGTTTACAAGGGCATGTTCCTGGTGGGACAGCTTCGGCAGTTTTACACGGACCTCACTGACCAGGACTGCGAAAGCGCCATTGCCCTGGTCCACTCCCGGTTTTCCACCAATACCGCTC
>CAOJHG010000301.1 GCA_948435975.1 uncultured Oscillibacter sp.
ACCGGCGGCGAGACCAAGCTGGGCCTTGTCTCTGATGATATCATTCCCAACAAGGTCTGCCTGATTCCTGAGCTCCTCAAGCCCCTGCCCTACAAGCCCTTTGCCTGCTCTGCCATCGACGCGCTCATTCATGCCACAGAGTCCTTCCTGAGCCCCCACCGGAAGACCATGACTTCCGAGCTGTTCAGTGAGAAGGCCATGGACATGATTCGGAAAGGCTTCAAGCTCATTGACGAGAAGGGTCAGGACGCCCGCTTCGAGTATCTGGACGAGTTTGTAACCGCTTCCTTCTACGCTGGCATTGCATTCCTGAAAGCTGGCTGCGGTCCTGTCCACGGCATGAGCTTCCCTCTTGGCGGCACCTATCACGTGGCGCATGGCGAGAGCAACTATATGCTCTTTGGGGCGATCATGGACTACTGAGATGAAGGCTCTGCTTCAGCGTATCCTGCCTCTGCGTCCTCTGCGGGACTGCGGCTTCACTGAGGCCGACTTCAAGGCGTTCCCCCAGTCCGTGGAGGCCAACCAGCAGCGTCTCATGACCAACGCTTATTATCCCTTTGATTTGGAGTCTGTGGAAGCTGTTTACCGGAAGTGTTATTGAAAAGGAAGCGCATTGATAGAGAAAGCCTGGGGTCATTGTTGGCGGCCCCAGGCTTTTGCTTGATAAAATTTGACTCGTTTCGGCAAGAAGCTGTAAAAGAAAACTCTTACACTAATTTTTTTATCTCGGCAAGAATATCTTGGTAGTATTGCTTGCTATTTTTCGCTTTTGTTATGTGCTCCCCCATCAAACCATCGTGTGATGTACATTTATATACCGGCTTATGGGCATTGAGGGAATATGGAATCAGACTATGCAGATTAGGAATTTTACCCACTATAGAAGCCGTCCTTTCCCAAATCGACACGATGAAAAAGACCATTTTAGCCAAGGCGTTCCGCGGCGAGCTGAGGACGAACGACCCGAAGGAAGAGAGTGCGGCGAAGTTGATTGCTCAAAGCCGCCATTTCGGGGTGTGATAAAATATGGATGGGATTATGGGCCGATGAAAAGGTAAAATACAATCATTAGTTTTTCGGGAGGTTTCCATGAAAAAACGTATTTTGACTCAGGCCCGCATCAACGCCTTTGCCGCCTGCCTTCACGCGGAGGAGCGCGCAGAGACCACGGTGGACAAGTACCTGCGGGACACCCGTGCCTTTTCCGCATTCCTGTCTGGCCGGGCGGTAACGAAGGAGGCCGCCGCTGGCTGGAAATCCTATCTGCTGGAACAGGGCCTTGCACCTGCCACGGTAAACGCCAAGCTTTCCGCCGTCAATAGCCTGTTCCGGTTCCTGGGCTGGGACGAGTGCCGGGTAAAATTTTTGAAAGTGCAGCGGCCGGTTTTCCGAAAGCCTCACCAGGAATTGGCACGGGAGGAATATATCCGGCTCGTTGAGGCCGCACGCCGTCTGGAGCAGGAGTGGCTGGCGCTGGTAATGGAAACCATCTGCGGCGCTGGTATCCGGGTATCCGAGCTCCGGTACATTACTGTGGAGGCGCTGGCAGCGGGGCGGGCGGATGTGGCGTTGAAGGGCAAAATCCGCACCATCCTTCTGCCGGGGAAACTGGCCCGGAAGCTGCTCAGATATGCCCAAAAGCAAAAAATCGCCTCCGGCGCAATTTTCCGCGCCGGGGACGCTGCGCCCCTCTCCCGCTTTCAAATCTGGCGGGGCATGAAGTCGCTGTGCAGGGAGGCCGGAGTAGAACCCTCCAAGGTGTTCCCCCACAACCTGCGGCACCTGTTTGCCATGGTGTTCTACCGCGCCACGCGGGACATCGTGAAGCTGGCCGATGTGCTGGGCCATAGTTCCGTCAACACCACCCGCATTTATTTGCTGTCCACCGGCGAGGAGCACGTCCGGTTCTTGGAACGGCTGGGGCTGGTCAGTTAGCGCACAGAATTTATCTTGTGTTGCTGAGAACATATTTTTTACATAAGTTCATTTTCATTATAGCACAGAGAGTCAGAAAAATGCAAGGGTCTCTGCATATAATGGGTATAAAAATTTCAGGCCGCAAGGCTGACTTTTTTTGCGGCCCTGATTCATCACGTCCTGAAGCGTCTGCCATACCCCGGCAGGCGTTTTTTTGTCATTTCTGCGGGTTTATCTTCCCCCAATACGCAAAAAGCCGCAACACAAGATAAATTCTGTGCGTTTCCAGACGGGAGGTGAAGGCATGGCGGGACATTCCAGGCAAAAACTGGATTTGACAGGCCAGCGGTACGGCAGGCTGACGGTGCTGGGTCCGGCGGAGAACGTCGGGAGCAGGACTGCGTGGCGGTGCTTGTGCGACTGCGGCAGGGAGGTCTCCGTAAAAACCCATCATCTTAGGAGCGGCCATACGAAAAGCTGCGGCTGCATCTACGGACCCGGCGGCCCCAGACCGGCATTGGGGCTGACCTACATAGACGGCACCTGTGTAGAAATGCTGCGGGTCAAACGGGTGCGGCGCAACAACACCAGCGGCGTCACCGGCGTGGACTGGTGGGCGGCAAAGGGACGCTGGCGGGCCTCTATCTGCTTTAAGGGCCAGCGGCATTACCTGGGCAGCTACGCCCGGTTTGAGGATGCGGTAAAAGCCCGGAAGCGGGGCGAGGAGCAGTTCCACGATCAATTTTTAAGTGAGTTTGCCCAAGCAGAAGGCGAGACGGCGGAGGGCTGATTCAAAATGAACGGAGAGGAGGGAGCCTGTATGAAAGAGGCGGTCCCGCCCTGGAGCCGCCCTGCCGCTATATGCGCCGTTGGCGGTGGGAGCGAAACATAGGGCGCATTGGCAAACCCGGAGAAATCCGGCGGCGCAAAGTTACGGGACTAAGACGCGTACCTGACAGCCAGTCAGGAGGCGTTATGTTCGCCGGACTGCAACTGGCAAAACTGGGGAAACCCTGTGACGCAAAGGTTGGACCTTCCCCGCGGGAAACTGCGGAATGGTAGCCCGCCCGCCGGATACTTTGCATCCGAATTTTGCAAAGAAAGGAAGAGTTTATGAAAATATCAAAGTGTTTGTGCAGGCGCGGCATTGCTCTGGTGATGTGTGTCGGAATGCTTCATGTGCCCGCCCTTGCCGCTGAGTATGAGGACTCGCAAGAGACCTCTGTAGTGGAAACCGTTGAGGCGGAAACCCCTGCGGCTCCGGGGGAATCTCCTGAGGAGACTCCGGACGAGAACCCCGCAGAGACTTCGGAAGAGGGCGACGACGCGGATGCCGACGCTGACGCGGATGCCGACGCTGACGCGGATGCCGACGCTGACGCAGATGCCGATGCTGACGCGGATGCCGACGCTGACGCGGATGCGGATGCTGAGGCTGATGCAGACGCT
>CAOJHG010000302.1 GCA_948435975.1 uncultured Oscillibacter sp.
CGGTTTCCTCAGGGGAGGGCGGGGCGATCTTCTTCTCGATTAGGAGCCATGTCCGCTTGGAGCTGTCCAGGGACCGCTTCAGGCGAAAGAGACGGTTGCGGTAAACCTCCCGCTCATCCGCCCCAAGGAGCACGGCGAACAGGGACCGCAGCTTTTGAGAAACGTCTCCGCCAGCCCGCTGTATGTTCGTGAGCAGGATGGCCTCCCAAACAGGGCGGTCCTCGACCCACTGATTCAGGAGGAGGTCCTGCCCTGCCTTTTCCCAAGGGAGAGGCGGGGGTGGAGGCGGGGGCGGCGCGGTGTGGATTTCCCCGGAGACCAGCTTGGAAAATTGGCCGCTGGGGTCCGCTTTATCGTAGGCCGCGCTGGTGAGGTAGTTGACATACCAAACGTCGCAGCCGGTGCTGTGCAGAAGGTGAAGGAACAGGGCCTCATGCTTGGAGATGTCCCCTTCGAAGAGGACCTTGGGCGGCGTATCACTGCCCAGACGAGTGAGAACGTGTCCCAGAGGCCCCCGCAGCCAGCACATGAATTTGGTATAGACGTTTTTCAGGATATGTTCATTAACGCCCTGCCGCCGGAGAAGGTCCAAGGCGTCCCAGACAGCTCCAGTTAGGGCCGGACGCAGGGGAGGCCGTATCTGTCCCAGCCAAAGGGCCGTCTGCCGTTCCAGTTGAGGCCGTCCCAAGGCAAGACTTGGGCCCATTTTGCCGTAAAAATCCCGGATTTCCGCCTCAGAGGGGTTTGCCAACCCATCCAGGCATACGCCGCCCTTCTCAGCCGATTCCCGGTAGCGGGCCAGCAGAGCCAGGAACCTTCCGCCCTCGTCCCGGCCGATGATGCGGAAAAAGCAGGCCTGGGGCGGTGTGCGCTGGTTCATCGGCAGAAAACAGGCTTCCAGTTGGTCCAAATCGGTCATTTTCCGCTGCCTCCTTATCGGTCCCGCGCACGCTGGCAAACCTGCTGGGGCGGGCCGTAAATCCACCGTTCCGCATGAAAACGGGGCGGTGTGTTTCCTGTTTATGTTACTACATCCGGCAAGCAAAATCAATCCCATTCTCTTACCAGTTCCGCTCCTGGAAGTCCCCGCGGAGAAGAAAGAGCTGTAGGACCTTTTCCGCCAGGCGCAGTTCCCGCGGGGTGCAGCGGTCCAAAAGGAGCTGAAGGGAGGATATATCTGGGGCAGGGCACTCGCTGCCGAAGAGGATATACTCGGTGGAAAGCCGGGAAGTCCTGGAGATTTTGATGAGAGTGTCGATGGACATCTGGGCGGCGCCTGCCTCGATTTGTCCGTAGTATCCGGCACCGATGCCCGCCAGTTCGGCGAATTGCTTCCGGGTGAGCTGGAGGCGGTTCCGCTGCTGCCGGAGGCGGCGTCCGACAGAAGCGCGTTCTTGCTTTGTCATAAGTCCAACATTCCTTTCTTATCGGTTTCCTCCAGTCTATCGCCTCCGATGATTGGCACAAATACGCGAAAAGATATTGATTTTTGTTATCCTTTAGCGTATCATGCAGATTAGAAAAGCCTTGAATCCGTTGCACTGCAACGGATTCAGCTATTTTAGAGAGAAAGCGGAATGAGGTATACAGTTGTAACAAACAAACGTCGCGCAAAGATGGCCGTTTCATATGGAGGAAATGGAAATCCGGCGAAAAGAAGCGGGTAAAAGAAACGGTGAATTTGCTATGCAACTGTAACTTTGTGGAGGGGGACGGAATGCAGGACTATGTCATCAACCGCCCGGACGAGGGCGCCATGCAGCGAATTTTAAGCAGCAATTCCAGCAACGCGGCGGGGGCTATTTTGCGCTTGGCCTGGCAGGCGGGGCTTCTGCGGGAGGAGATCCAGCGGCTGACCTGGGAGCAGGTGGACTTCCTGGATCAGACCATTGTTCTGCCGGACCGGAGCATACCCATCTCGGAGACGCTCTCCCGCTGGCTGTGGGACCTTCGGGACAGCCGGGACCGGCATCAGGAACGGGTCGTACTCTCGGACCGGGATCAGAAGCCCTTAACGCCCCAGTCGATTTCCCGTCTGGCCAGGAGCGCGCTGGACAGGGAAAATCAGACCGCCGTGCGCCTCATCGACCTGCGGCATGATTTTGTTCTCCGCCAGTTGGAGGAACACGATTGGCAATATGTCTCCCGCATCACCGGCATAGAGGCGGCGGGGCTGAACGTCCATTTCGCGGAACATCTAAAAGAAAAGAGAGTGTCTACCCGTATCCGCCGGGAGACGCCTGCCCAGATTGACGAGTTCGCCCTCTGGAAGCTGCTGCGGGCAGAGAAGGCCAGCCCTGCTGGTATGGCCCTGTGGCTGACATGGCAGGTGGGCTTGCAGTTGGAAGAAATCGTGGTCCTGAAATGGGAACAGGTGGATTTCTCCAGGGAACAGCTCCGCCTGGAGGACCGGACGCTTCCCTTAGCCGGGGGTGCGCTGTCGGCCCTGCGGGAGCTGCGGGAAAAGGAACCGGAGGCGGAATTTGTCCTGTCATCGCCCAGGAGCCGTCAGCCATATGACCGCACCCGCCTGTCAAAGCTGGTTCGGGCGGCCTTGATCCGGGCGGGGCTGGACAATGTGACCTTGCGGGACCTGCGGCTGGACTGCGGCTTGCGTTCCGGAGGTGAGACGCAGATTCTGGCCCTGGTCCGGAGGAAACACTCCGTTGCGCGAAACGATGTCATGGAACTGCTGGGGGTGTCCCGGACCACGGCCTATAACCGCTTGAAACAGATGGTGAAGCGGGGAAAGCTGACGCAGGTGGGGGCCAGGTACTACCTTCCGGAAGACGTGGTGCCGCCGGAGGAGCAGAGCCGCACTATCGTGGACTATCTGACCCGGGAGGGCTTTGCGTACCGCCAGGATATCGCCCGGCTGCTGGGCATTGAGGCGGGGCAGTGCCGTCCGATTTTACAGAAGATGGTGGCTGCCGGACAGATTGTGCAGGAACGGCAGAGGTACTTACTGGCCCCCTCTCTGACCCCGCCGGACGAGGAGGCCAGGTAGACGGAAACGGCCCTATATCCAGCATTTGTTACCTGTATTTTACCCATAAACAAGATAAAAACGCGCCGTTTATCAAACAAATTACAACTGAGCCAAATCCATAGACAAACGAAAAAAGGACTGCTAAATTAGGGCCATGCGAACGGCGGGCAGTCCGCGGCCCATTCCACCCATCCAGGCTTGATGTGGGATCGGCTAGCCCCGACACGAATCCTGGAGGGGAGAATCTTCCGGCGGAACGTTCACCGGACGCAAATCTTTGAAGGAGGAATATTCTATGAAGAAATTCCTGTCCCTGGTTCTGGCTCTGGTTATGACCATGTCCCTGGTCACCATCAGCGCCGGAG
>CAOJHG010000303.1 GCA_948435975.1 uncultured Oscillibacter sp.
CGCTCCATCAAACACATTGCTCATCCGCTGGGCGATGCCTTCCAGGTCCCCCTCCTTCAAAGCGCCGATCATGCCGTCGATGTCCGGGGGATTTTTCCGGTTCTCAGGCCGGACGCGGGCGAACATCTGAGGCGTCGGCAGGTCGAAAGCGGGCTTGCAGATAACAATCCAGCACTGGGGCATGGAGGGCAGGTCTGTCAGGAGTTCTCCCCGGCCCTCCGCCAAAGCCGTGCCGCCGCGGATGCAAAAGGGGACGTCGCAGCCCACCGTCAGGCCGATGCGCTCCAGCTCCTCCAGTGGAAGCTCCGGGCAGTAGTTGTCCCGCAGGAGCCGCAGGAGAGCCGCCGTGTCCGCGCTGCCGCCGCCCAGACCCGCGTAGGCAGGCGTCCGCTTCTCCAAGGTCACCTTCAGGCCGGGCATGGGCTTCCCGACGGTCTGGAAAAACGTCTCTGCCGCTTGCTGTTCCAGGGATTTGCGGCCCTCTGGGATGGTGATGTCCTGGGCTTGGAACACAAAGCCCCCCGCCGTTTCTGTGAGGCGGACAGTGTCGCACAGGCTCACCGTCTGCATCACCATACGCATTTCGTGATAGCCGTCCGGGCGCTCCCCCAGGATATCAAGGGCCAGATTCACCTTTGCGGGGGCGGACAGTTCCTTGGACTTCATCGCGGGCTACCTCCATTTTTTATAAAGTCGTGAATGATGGAATATTTTCCAGGTATCCTGAGGGTAAAGCGGCGCAGCAGGGTAGCAAAAAAGCGGCGGAAACCTCCACCGCTCTTTGTTCAAGCGATTTTTGCAAGCCATTTCAGGTCATAGGGCTCAAAGACTACCTTTTGATACGCCTCTACGTCTAAGGGGGTGCCGTCCCAGTCGCCGTGGATGTCCCCGTTCTGCTTGATTAAGATGTCGTACAGGATTGCGTAGGTCACGCCGTCCGCCGGGTCCGTTTCCACGATGGTGGAGTAGGGAAGGGTCTTATGATAGGTCAGCTCCATGCCCTGATAATCGAAGTGGAAGCCGCAGCGCATCCGGCAGCCGTCCAGCCCGGTGTAACGGGCGATTTTCTTCAAGTCCTGAAGGATCTTATCATTCTTCTCATCATAGAGGTTCTCGGGAGTGGTAGCGGTGTAGTCGAACCGGAACTGAATGGAAGCGCCAGGGATTTTGTGGAAGCGGTCCAGATAAGGCGTCAGCTTCTGGGCAGGGTAATCCTGGTAAAGAACGCAGTTCACCCGGAAGGGCACCGGAAGCTGGGCAAGAAGACCGTCGTTGGATTCCACCACGAATTTCTGCATATGGCGGGAAACGTTGATGCAGGTGATTTTGCGCTTGTTCTTTTCCGCGAACGCCAGGATATCCTCCGCGGATTGATGCTCGGAAACAGGGAGGGTGGTATTGATATAGACTTTATGGGTGGTGGGAATCTCGTCCAGCATGGTCTGGAGGATGGTGAGGTCCGCGAAGGGCTCTCCGCCGGTGAAAACGAAGTCACAGCGGGGGGTGATGGCGTCCATGCGGCGGATGCTCTGGCAGATTTTTTCAGCGGAAAAACCAGTCAGATCCGCATATTCGCCCTTGTTGATGCAGAAAGGGCAGTGGTTCTTGCAGTCGTAGGGGACGAAAATGGTGACAGTAGCGCCGCCCTCACGGGTCTTGTAGGGATGTTTCATGAGTTCTCGGCCTTTCGTTCATATGGTTGGGGGTTCCTATGAAAAACGGCAGAAACGCCGCTTGAGTAAAACATTGCAGCGTTTCTATTTTACTGGATTTCCCCTGGGAGGTCAAGAGCTAAATTCGTTTTTTTCACCTTTGCGCGGCGGTCCTGCTTGTATATTTTCAACAGTGCGCGGGACATTCTCCGCCAACAGTCTTCCCGACCGCCGCATGATAACAGGGAACAACGCTTATTTCTTGCCATGAAGGGCCTTCATGCGCTTTTCATGGTCCAGAATGCTCTTGCGCATCCGCAGGCTTTTTGGCGTGACCTCCAGAAGCTCGTCATCCGCCAGGAACTCCAGGCACTGTTCCAGGCTCATCTGTTTCGGGGGGACCAGCCGCAGCGCGTCGTCCGAGCCGCTGGCCCGCGTATTGGTAAGCTGCTTTTTCTTGCATACGTTTACAGTCATGTCCTCGCTCCGGGGACTCACACCGACAATCATGCCGCCGTATACCGGAACGCCCGCGCCGATGAACAGCGTGCCCCGCTCCTGGGCGTTGAACAGGCCGTAAGTGATGGACTCGCCTGTTTCAAAGGAGATCAGAGACCCGTTCCCCCGCCGGGAAATATCTCCCTTGTAGGGCGCGTAGCTGTCAAACACGGAAGCCATGATGCCTTCTCCCTTGGTGTCGGTAAGGAAGTCGCTGCGGTAGCCGAACAGCCCCCGGGCAGGAATCAGGAATTCGATTTTCATCCGGCTTCCCACAGGGGTCATGTTTCCCAGGTCCGCCTTCCGCTGGCCCAGCTTCTCGATCACCGCGCCCACGCAGTCTGCGGGCACGTCCACTACCAGGCGCTCAATAGGCTCGCACTTCTTTCCGTCAATTTCCTTGTACAGCACCCGGGCGGGAGATACCTGGAATTCGTATCCCTCCCGGCGCATGGTCTCGATCAGGATGGACAAAGACATCTCGCCCCGGCCCGCCACGTTGAACGCCGTTTCCTTGTCCGTCTCCGTCACCCGCAGAGAAACGTCCTTCAAGGTCTCACGGAAAAGGCGGTCCCGGATCTGGCGGGAGGTGACGAACTTGCCCTCCTTGCCCGCGAAGGGGGAGTCGTTGACGGAGAAGGTCATCTCCAGAGTGGGGGCGGAAATCTTCACAAACGGCAGGGCCTCCACGGTGCTGGGAACGCAGATGGTATCGCCGATGGTGATATCAGGGATGCCGCTCATGGCGATGATGTTCCCGGCGGTGGAAGCGGTGACGGGCTTCCGGGCCAGGCCGTCAAACTCATAAATTGCGGTAGCCTTGGCCTTGCGGAGAACAGCCTCGGGGTCATGGTAGTTGCAGACGGCAATTTCCTGGTTCTGCTTCAGGGCACCCCGTTCGATGCGGCCAATGGCGATGCGTCCCACGAAGTCGTTATAGTCGATGGAGCTGACCAGCATCTGAAAGGGCTCGTCCACGTTGGCCTCAGGAGCGGGGATATACTCCAGAATGGTCTTGAAGAGGGGGTCCAGGTCCGTGCCTGCGGCGTCGGGGGAGTAAGAGGCGGTGCCCTGCCGCCCGGAGCAGAAGAGCATGGGAGAATCCAACTGCTCGCTGGTGGCGTCCAAGTCCATCAACAGCTCCAGCACCTCGTCGATGACCTCGTGAATCCGCTGGTCCGGCCGGTCGATCT
>CAOJHG010000304.1 GCA_948435975.1 uncultured Oscillibacter sp.
CCCGGAGGATTTTGATTGGAAGGCCATTTTCTCCGGCGCGGACTGGTTCCACTTCACGGGCATTACTCCGGCTTTGGGCGGCAGCCTCCCCGCGATTTGCCTGGAAGCCTGTAAGGAAGCCAAAGCCCAAGGACTCACCGTTAGTTGTGACCTGAATTACCGGAAGAAGTTGTGGACCAACGAGGAAGCCAGCCGCGTTATGTCTGAGCTGATGCCTTACGTGGATGTGTGCATTGCCAACGAGGAGGACGCGAAGGATGTCTTCGGCATTGCGGCGGCGGATACGGACCTGACTGCTGGTAAACTGAGCCACGAGGGTTACGTAGATGTGGCGCGGCAGTTGGCAGACCGCTTCGGCTTCAAGAAGGTTGCCATCACTCTCCGCGGCAGCATTTCCGCTTCCGACAACGATTGGGCCGGTATGCTCTACAGCGGCGGCAAGGCCAGCTTCTCTCCGCAGTATCATGTCCGTATCGTGGACCGTGTAGGCGGCGGAGACAGCTTCGGAGGCGGATTGATCTATTCCCTGCTGTCTGGCTATGACGACCAGGAGGCTATCAATTTTGCCGTGGCCGCGTCCTGTCTGAAGCACAGCATCGAGCATGACTTTAACCTCATGTCCGTCTCTGAGGTAAAGGCGCTGGCAAGTGGGAACGCCTCTGGACGGGTGCAGAGATAACGAGTATTATCTGATCTGAAAAACAGCAGAATTCTGGTCATATCCAAGGAAGCCGCTGCCTGTTTTGACGGATATCCGGCGTCAATAATGCCCCATGTCCAGGAAGTCCAGCTCTTGACCTGAGGACATGGGGCATTATTATCTTTTCAAGAGCGGCGAGAAGCGCCGAAAGTCCGGCATTGACCAAGTGCTGGCCTTAGATGTCAGCGGTTTAACATGGGAGGATGGTTTCATGGGGAAATGGGTCATCTTTATTGGAAACCCAGGGTTTTGCCCAGATTCAGTCAAGGCAATGACTTTCGAGGGAAAGTCAGGTGTAATGGATTATGGAGAAAAACAATTCGATGTTTTATTCGAAGAAGGGTATGTGAGTTTTCAATTTGACTATGATAGAACAATTATGAATGATTACTCACCTGAAGAACTTCACAGCCTGCCCTATGATGAACCACAATTCATTTTAATGCGCTATTCGAAAAGGAATCTATTAGAAAGAGTCATATCGTCAAAGGATTTTCCGAAAGATGTTTTAATTGACTGTGATGGTGTTAATCTTGGCTTGGAGCAGTTCGTTGATAAGTCCAGATTGTTGCATGATGACGAGAGGAAGACATCAAATCGGGTATTCTGTAAAGGACTATGAACAGGCGCTCCTTTTGCTGGAATAGAGCATTGCTGAGCCGGTTAAGGTGATTGGATATGAAGCATATTTTTTTGGTGGAAGACGACTGGGCAATTGCCAGAAATTTATCGCGGCTCCTCCATGCGGAGGGATTTGAGGTGATTCATGCCCCAACCCGGACAGAGGCGGCTGCGCTGCTTGCCCGGAACAAGTTTGACCTGGCGCTGGTGGATGTCTCCCTGCCGGACGGAAACGGCTTCTCGGTCTGTATGGAAATCAAAGCGGCCCAGGATATCCCCGTACTGTTTCTGACGGCCTCCGGTGACGAGGCCAGTGTGGTCACCGGATTGAATATGGGTGCGGACGACTACATCACCAAGCCCTTCCGCCCCCGGGAGCTGACAGCTCGCATCAGGGCCGCGCTGCGGAAATCTGGCCGTGCCGCTGCGGTTTTCGAGCTGGGGGGACTTCGGGTGGATATCGCCAGCGGCTTTGTAAAAAAGAATGGCGGCGACGTGTTCCTCTCCGCGCTGGAATACCGTCTGCTTCTGGTATTTCTGAACAACCCTGGACAAGTCATTACACGAGACATTCTGCTTAGTGAGCTGTGGGACGCCTCTGGGGAATTCGTCAATGACAATACCCTCAGCGTCTATATCAAGCGCCTGCGGGAAAAAATCGAGGATGACCCGGCCACTCCCCAAATCATCCTGACAGTCCGGGGCATAGGTTACCGGCTGGGAGGCGGACATGCTTCGGAATAGAGAACTTCAGCGGCTTTGTGTGTGCTTTGCAGTTCTGTCCGCAGTCTTTACCGCCTTGGGATTTTGGATCGCTCCTGCTGCCGGCATTCTGGCACTTGCCGCTTCGGCTTCATTCGGAGCGGCTTTTCTTCTGTTTACCAAGGTGCGCTATGACCGAATCGCTCAGCTCACCGAGGAGATCGACCGGGTACTCCACAACGCGGACCATCTGCTGATTGGTTTCTCTGATGAGGGGGAACTGTCCATCCTGGAGAGCGAGATTACCAAAATGACCCTGCGCATCCGGGAACAAAATGACGCGCTGAGGCGGGAGAAAGAGCATCTGGCTGGCTCTCTAGCGGACATTGCCCACCAACTGCGCACGCCGATGACCTCCACTGGCATTATTTTGACGCTGCTGGCCAACACGCCGGAGGAACAGGAGCGGAAGCGGCTTCTCCGGGAGGCGGAGGCGCTGCTGGCAAAAACGGATTGGCTTCTGACCGCCCTGCTAAAGCTGTCCCGGTTGGATGCTGAAATCGTGACCTTCCAGCGGGAGTCGGTGGAGGTGCGGGAACTGGTGGATATCTCCCTGCGGCCGCTGCTGATTCCTATGGAGCTGCGGGAAATCGTTCCGAAGATGGACATTCCGGCAGGTGCTGTGCTCCAGTGCGACCGGAATTGGCTGGCGGAGGCTCTGCAAAATATCCTAAAAAACTGCATGGACAGCATCGGACGGAAGGGAACTGTCATCATTACCTGCACAGACAACCCGCTGTATACCGAGCTGGCTATCCATGACAGCGGCCCCGGCTTCGGCAAGGAAGACCTGCCGCACCTGTTTGAGCGGTTCTACCGGGGAATATCCTCCAGCGCAGCGGGTTACGGCATCGGCCTGGCCCTCAGCCGGACCATCATCACCCAGCAGGATGGGACGCTTGCGGCAAAGAACCATCCTCAGGGCGGCGCACTGTTCCTCATCCGATTTCCAAAGTGACAAATCTCTCACGCAAAAGTCACCGGATTGTCATATTGGTCTGCTATCCTGTGAGTTGACTACGAAAAAGGAGGCTCACTATGGAATTTTTGAAGGTCGAAAGCCTTTGCAAAGCATATGGCAAAGGTGATAATCAGGTCCTGGCTCTGGACCACATTTCCCTTACCATCGAGAAGGGGGACTTTACTGCCATCATCGGCACCTCTGGCTCCGGAAAATCCACGCTGCTCCATGCCATTGCCGGTGTAGATGTGCCCACCAGCGGAAAAATCTATCTGGACGGACAGGACGTGTAC
>CAOJHG010000305.1 GCA_948435975.1 uncultured Oscillibacter sp.
AGGCTTTGAAGTGGGATTCCCCCTGGGGCGTAGGCTATCCCGGCTGGCATATCGAGTGCTCGGGCATTTCGATGAAGTACAACGGGGAATACCTGGACCTGCACTGCGGCGGCGTGGACAACGCATTCCCCCATCACACCAACGAAATCGCCCAATCAGAGAGCTATCTGGGCCATGCCTGGTGCCCCCAGTGGTTCCATGTCCACCACCTGAACACGCCAGAGGGCAAGATGTCCAAATCCAAGGGGGAATTTCTGACAGTCTCCCTGCTGGAGAAAAAGGGCTACGACCCCCTGGCATACCGCTATTTCTGCCTGCAAAGCCACTACCGCAAGGCGCTGGTCTTCACCTGGGAGAATCTGGACAACGCGGCGGCAGCCTACGGCAAGCTCCTGGGCCGCATCGCGGCGCTGGTCCCCGGCGGAGAGACAGAGCAAGCCGTTTATGAGGAGCAGTACGGGAAATTCCTCCAGAAGCTGGGGAACGACCTGAACACGTCCATGGGCGTGACAGCGGTGTTCGACGCGCTGAAGCTCAAGACGAACGACGCCACAAAGCTGGCGCTCATTGGGGCCTATGACAGCGTTCTGTCCCTGGGCCTGCTGGAGAAGGCGTCGGCCCTGCGGGAGAAAGCGGCCCAGGCGGTCCAGACCAGCGCGGCGGGCTACACTGTCACCGGCGAAGGCGACCCGGAGATTGATGCTTTGGTCCTGCGGCGCTATGAGGCAAAGAAGGCCAAGGATTTTGCGGAGGCCGACCGCATCCGGGACGATTTGAAGGCCCAAGGCGTCGAGGTAACAGACGTGAAAGGCGGCGCGGTCTGGAAACGGGTGTAACAGCCCGCGGCCGCTCCCACTCATAAAAAAGACTCGCTGTGCGCCCATCAAGGAACACAGCGAGTTTTCTTTTCAGGAGATTCAATGGAAAAATTTTCTTCCTGCCCAAATGAAGATACAGGCGCCAATCACAGATACAACCAGATTGGCAAGCCAGCCAAACGCATAAAAGCCCAGCAGTCCAAATACCAGACTGCCAATAACAGAGCCAATGATGCCGGTCAGCATGTTTTGAAGAAGACTTCCCTCCACATCCATCAGCTTTCCGGCAATCCAGCCCACCAGTGCGCCCATGATCAGCGTCCCTATCAAACGAAACAACCTACGCCATCTCTCTTTCCGGCCTGACGGCCTGCTTTTTGTGTGCCCCTCTAATCCTCAATATATTCCCGCACGCGGTAAACTGCGCCGATTTCCTCTTCACAGATTTTCCGGCACGCTTCGATTTCCTCCGGGGGAATCGTGTCCACCACTGTCATCATCACCCTCGGGACATACTTCTGTATCTCCTTCCCAAACGCCTTCATGGCCTCATACGCCCCCGCGCCCGCCGGGTGGCACAGCGCGTCGTACTTCTCCGCCGTGTCCGTGTTCAGGGAGATGGAAACCATATCAAACCGCCCTTCAAAATCCGGGCAGATGTTCCGGCCATGAATCATGCTTCCTGTGCCGTTGGTGTCCATCCGGGTAAAAATCTTCTTCCTCTTGGCTTTCAACTGGTCGATTACCCAGCAGATGTCTTCAATGCGGTAGCTGGGTTCGCCGAAGCCGCAGAAAACCAACTGGCCGTATTTCGTCAGGTCCCGGGCCTCGATACTGGCAAGAATCTCTTCCCTTGTGGGTTCCCGCTCCAGCCATAGATTGTGGGTGTAGATGCTGCCGCCGTGCCCGTTGTGCCGGAGACAGAATTCGCAGTTGAAGTTGCAGCGGTTCGTCGTGTTGACATACAGGTTATCCCCGTATTCGTAGGTGATGGTAAAGCCTTTTTCCATGATGATCGCTCCCTGTTCGCTGTTGATTTTCACGCGGCCCCTTCAGTCCCACCAGAAAAACCAGGTGGTGGATTTGGTCAGGCTGTCCGCCAGGATCCCTACGCTCTCACAGCCCTGGGCGACTATATCGGAACAATAGGTGTTCTGCTCCCAGGCCAGGGTCAGCGCGTCCTTACGCTTCACCGGGGCCGGGACGCTGAACTCCAGCACGTCCTCGGTCATCACGGCGGGGACCGCTCCATATTTTTCGTACCAGTATTTTGCCACGGCCATATGCTCCTCCGGCGCAGGGCATGAGTTCCAGCCGCCGAAGGGTATCCAGGCGAAGACCTCCCAGGGGTTCTTTACCGGAATCTCCGCCAGGAACAGAGGGATGGATCTTCGCGGGTTTTCAAAGCTCAGGATGCCTATAAATTCGTCAGAGTTCTCGCCGCCCTCCATGGGACCGGGGTCCTCGTTCGCGTCGCCGTATTGCTCCGCCCACTCCCGGGCCTCTGCCGCTTCTTTTTCAAGCCATGCCTTTCCGTCCGCCACAGGCTTTTCCAGCATCTCTTTGCGGTATTTCTCCAGCGGGATGTATTCCTCCCACTCGAAGGACTCCGTAAAGCGTTCGCTTTCGGCAGGTACGAAGAGCGGAACAAACCCTTCCTTTTCCCCGCGGGCGCGGGCCTCCCAGTACGCTTTCATCAGCTCTGCCGCTCTCTTTCCCGGCGCGAAGGGGCGGCAGGGACATTTCAAATATTCTTCTAAGGTTCCCACAGCAAACATTCCTCCTGAATTGATATGACCAGTTTATTCATCTTCATCCTCATAAGCGGAGCTGTCCGCAAGTCCCCGAACGAAGTCCTCAAAGGTGTCCGCCAGGGGAAGGATGGAATACGCGTCCTCCTGGTCCACATAGACTACTTTGGGCTCTCCCCGGGGACCGCACGCCCGATAGTCCAGGAAAACCTCCTGATGTCCCCCTGTAGGGCAGTCGCAGATGGCAATTCCGATAGGCGGATAGCCCCACTCTTCCACCATCAATTTCGTTTCTGTAAGAATGGAATTTACAAGGACGCGGTTGTACACATCAACGCCGAAAATCGTTTCAATCATGATGTGGTCATCGGCCCAGCTCGTAGGCACACAGGTCGGGAAGCACGTCTTCACTGGAACGCCGCCATTCTGCCGCTCCATCAGCCAGATATACGACGCCGGCAGCTTGTAGCCCAGCATTCTCTCTGCCTCGGCTACAATGGCGGGTATCAGCGGAGGACAGGCGTATTTCCGCGCCCAGCTATCCTCCCGCCAAAAATCAGAAAGCTCAAAACCCTCAAACGGCATCTCCGTCCTCCTGAATCCGTATCTTAGAAAACAGCCGCAAGCCGTTCTCCCAAGTAATCTGCGTCATTTCCTCCGCGCTCACACCCTTCCACTGCGCCAGTTTCTCAATGACATAGGGCAGGTTCCGGCTGTCGTTCCGCTTTCCCCGGAGGGGGACCGGCGTGAGATAGGGAGAATCCGT
>CAOJHG010000306.1 GCA_948435975.1 uncultured Oscillibacter sp.
CGCCGTGGGTCATGATGATGCCGCCAATCATCCGGGTGGACACCCCCCAGCTGGTCTGGTGGGGATAGTGAAGCTGGTTGTCCCTGCCGGTGTATGTGATTTCGAAAGCCTTGGCAAAGCCGTCTCCAAAATAGTGGCTGGTGCCCGCCTGGAGCGCCTTATGGTCGTGCATCATACACTCTACGGTGAAGGTCTCCTCCGCCCCCTTAAACTTCTCCTTGTCGGTCTTCCGGCCGCGAATCACCGGCATCGCCAGGTAATTTTCCATGAAGTCTGCATAGATGTTCAGCATCTGCATAGTCTCTTCCTGGGCCTCCTCAGCGGTGGCGTGCATGGTGTGTCCCTCCTGCCACAAGAATTCTCTATGACGCAGAAAAGGGCGGGAGGTCTTTTCCCAGCGGAGGACGCTGCACCATTGGTTATACAGTTTGGGCAGGTCCCGCCAGGAGTGGATAATATTGGCATAATGCTCGCAGAAGAGGGTCTCGCTGGTAGGGCGGACACAGAGGCGGTCCTCCAGCTTCTCACTACCGCCCATGGTAATCCAGGCGCACTCCGGCGCAAAGCCCTCCACATGGTCCTTTTCCTTCTGAAGAAGGGACTCGGGAATCAGCACCGGCAGGTATACGTTTTCATGGCCCGTCTCCTTGAAGCGGCGGTCCAGCTCTGCCTGAATATTTTCCCAAATGGCATACCCATAGGGTCGGTAGATAAACATGCCCTTGACGGAGGTATAGTCGATGAGTTCAGCCTTTCTGCACACGTCGGTATACCATTGGGCAAAATCGGCGTCCCGGGAAGTAATCGCGTCCACTTGTCTCTTATCCATACGTCTTCATCCTTCTTTACTTTGATTCTATGGATTTACTCGTTTCAAACCGCCTCGCCAGCGGGTATCTGTACTGGGTTTCTATTTTATCCATTTCTGGTCAAAATGTCAACAGCCGCCGGGCTATCCGGGATTTATAAGTGCGCCTCAGCCGGTCAGGTCAAAAGAAGGGGCCTCAGCGTTTTTGCTAAAAATATCCAAAAGCACCCAAAAACTTCTCTGCCAAATTCCAGCTCCTTCTTGTGTTCTCCTGAATAATATGCTATACTGCTTGCATGGAAGAGTATGATCTAATTCGTTCCCGCCGCAGGACCTTGGCTCTGGAGATCACAGAGGACTGCCGGATTGTGGTCCGCGCACCAAACACCCTATCCCGCAGCCGTATTGACGCCTATGTGGAGCGGCATTCCGCCTGGATTAAACAGCATTTGGAAATCCAGCGCCGCCGGGCAGCAGCACGCCCACCCGCTCCCACAGAGGCGGAAGTCGTTATGCTGAAAGTCAAGGCGCAGGAGGTCCTCCCGCCGAAGATCGCCTACTGGAGCCAGAAAATGGGCGTCACTCCCACCGGCTTCCGCGTCACCACGGCAAGAAAGCGCTATGGAAGCTGCAGCGGGAAAAACAGCCTCTGCTTCTCCTGCTTTCTCATGTCCTATCCGGATGCCGCCATTGATCTGGTGGTGGTCCATGAGCTATGCCACATCCGTGAGAAAAATCACGGTCCCGCCTTTTACGCCCTGCTGGCCCAATATCTTCCCGATTACAAGGAGCGAAAAAAACTCCTCCTGTGACGCATTCCCCCTCGTTTCCTTCTGAATTCATCGAAATATCATACTTTCAGACCCGCCCCCTCCTTCGGCTTCACCGAAAGCGCGGACGAGGAGGGCTGAAATACTATTCTACACAAAGAGAGGGCGTCAGTATGAATCAGCTCACCAACCTTTTACAGAGCAACCCCTACCCTGGCCGCGGCATTGTTCTGGGGCGCGACGCTACCGGGAGCTACGCAGTGATTGCCTATTTCATCATGGGCCGCAGCGAGAACTCCCGCAACCGTATCTTCACCCCTACGGAAGACGGAATCCAAACACAGGCCTATGACCCTTCCAAGATGACGGACCCCAGTCTGATTATCTACCACCCAGTCCGCCAGATTGGACGGGGACTCGTGGTAACCAACGGAGACCAGACCGACACAATCCGGGACTTTCTCCTAGAAGGTAAGACCTTTGTGGAGGCTCTTCGCTCTCGGACCTTCGAGCCGGATGCACCCAACTACACGCCCCGAATTTCCGGCCTCCTGAGTCCCGACGGCAGTTTCCAGCTCTCCATCCTGAAAAGCAACGGCGGAAACCCCAACTGCTGCTGCCGGTATTTCTATCAGTACAGCCTTCCCGCTCCAGGCGAGGGCCGCTTCATCCACACTTACCAGGGCGATGGAGACCCGCTTCCTTCCTTCATGGGAGAGCCCCGGCGGGTCCAACTGATCTACCCCGACGCGGAAACTATGGCTTATGAAACCTGGAACGCCATGAATCTGGAAAACCGGGTGTCTCTGTTCATCCGCTATATTCACCTGAAGGATGGGACCTTCTGCGACGTTATCAAGAACCGCTATGACAACTGACCGCCAAAAAGGAGACGCTTTCCACGGCGTTTCCTTTTTTTGCGCTTCGTGACCGTCTGTCTGAACAGAAAAAGGGGACGGACGCACAGCCCGCCCCCTATGGAAAACGTTTGGGGAAATCAGATGATGTTCAGAGTGACGTTGCTCCAATCCTGCTCCAGCTTGCTGAAGTCATTGTCCACGGTGAACGCGCCGCTCTTGACAGAAGCCAGCAGTTCCTCATACTCGTCAATGGTGTAGTTCTCCAGAGACCAGGTATCCACCGGCAGGGCAACGGCGTCCTCAGCAGCGCCCAGAGAAGTGGGGATGCCGCCGATTTCGTCCCAAGTGCCGTCATAGACCTTCTCAACGGCCCACTGCACCGCGTCGGACAGGCCCTTCATAGCAGAGGTCACCACCGCGTCAGACTCGCTGGACTGGTCCACGTCCACGCCGACCACGTAAGCGTCATTTGCGGAAGCAGCCGCGGCGATAGATTGGAACATGGCGCCGCCGCAGGCAAAGATGATCTCTGTGCCGCTCTGGTACCAGCCGTTGGCCATGGTCTGGAGCTCGGGAGAGGCGGAGAAGTTCGCGCCGTACTGCCAGCTATAGTTGATCTCCACGTCCACGCCCATCTCAGCCGCAGCCGCGTTGGCGCCCTGGACATTGCCATTGCCGTAACGGCAGCACGCGTCGTTGGTGCCGCCGCCGCCGCCGGAGAAGCCCAGCTTGGTGAAGCCCTCACGGACCACGGCATAGCCCGCGAAATAGCCGCACTGTTCTTCCTTGAAAGCGATGGGGGCCACGTTGGTCAGGTTGTTGCCGTCGGCGTCAGACAGGGGATAGCCGTCGATAAAGATAAACTTCGTGTCGGGGAATTCGCTGGCGGCACGGGT
>CAOJHG010000307.1 GCA_948435975.1 uncultured Oscillibacter sp.
GCGTAATGCCGCAGAGGCTCGAAATGGCCCACGCCCTCCACTGGCGCTTCAATGGTCTCCCGGTAGACGATTCGCCCCGCGCCGAAGGAGGCGGCCAGGCCAAAGCGCTCCAGCATCCGGCGCTGTAAAATCTCAATCTGGACCTCCCCCATCAAATGCACCCGGATTTCCTGAGCGGCCTCGTTCCAGACCACGTGGAGCTGCGGGTCCTCCTCTTCCAGAAGCCGCAGGGCCTGGAGCGCCGTATGAGGGTCTGCGCTGGTCCTGACCTGATAGGCCAGCACAGGCTCCAGTACCGGAGAGGTCCAGGCATCCTCGCAGCCCAAGCCCTGTCCGGGGACCGTCCGGCTCAGCCCCGTCACCGCGCACACGGTCCCCGCCGGAGCCTCCTGCACAGAACGGAACTTGACCCCGGAGTAAACCCGAAGCTGATCCGCCTTCTCCTCCCAGATATCTTCCTCCGGCGTACCGGCGCGGCGGTTGGTCAGCACGTCTTTCACACGCAGAACGCCGCCGGTGATTTTGAGGTAGGTCAGCCGAGCGCCCCGCTCATCCCGCGTCACCTTGAAAACCCTGGCCCCGAATTCCTCCGGATACGCGGGCACTGGCGCGAACCGCTGAAGCCCGCTTAAAAACGCTTCCACGCCGTCCAGCCGCAGTGCCGACCCGAAATAGCAGGGGAAAATTTTCCTATGCGCAGTCAGGCCCGCCAAATCACTGTCCGATACATGCCCGCTTTCCAGGTAAGCATCCAGCAGGGCCTCGTCACAAACGGCGGCTTCCTCAGCAACGACTTCCTCTGGCGCACAAAAGTCCACACAGCCGCCGTCCAGCCGCTGCTTTAACTCTGTCATAAGGGCCTCCCGGTCGCAGCCCGCCAGGTCCATCTTGTTCACGAAGAGAAAGACCGGCACGCCGTACCGCTCCAACAGCCGCCAGAGGGTCCGGGTGTGCGCCTGCACGCCGTCGCTGCCGCTGATGACCAAAACGGCGCAGTCCAGCACCCGCAGCGTCCGTTCTGCCTCAGCGGAAAAGTCCACATGGCCAGGAGTATCCAGAAGCGTCACTTCCAAATCCCCCAAGGACAGCTCTGCCTGCTTGGAAAAAATGGTGATGCCCCGTTCCCGCTCTATAGCGTCGGTGTCCAGGAACGCGTCCCGGTGGTCTACCCGGCCCAGGCGTCGAATGCTCCCGCAGTGGTACAGCAGCGCTTCGGACAGGGTGGTTTTCCCCGCGTCCACATGGGCCAGGATGCCGATCACCAGTTTTTTCATACCATCGCTCCAAATCCTTCGTGAATACAGTCCGCCGGTCCGCCAGACTGGAAAGCGCCCCGTATCTGCAACGAGGCGCTTTTCTTTGCATTGGTCACAGGCCGCGCCAGGATTCTGGCCGAAGGCGGCTCAAATCGTGTTCCGCCCGGCTGATCTCCGACAGCATGGCCTTCTGGTCGCCGTTCAGGGTGCCCCGGAGGACCAGGTAATTGCTTGCGTGGTTCATCCGGAAAACGCTCCCGGGACTGTCCAGCTTCTCCATCAAAAGCCGGGTCTCCTCCAATACCTGGGGCTGCGTCAACAGGCGGAAGGACCCATCCTGCACCCAGTCATACAGGGGCGTTTCCGGCTCCACCATCAGCGTCAGCATCCCGATATACTCCGGATTCATGGCGTTGAATGCCTCTGCCGTCTCCACAGCGTGACGTTCCAGCAGCGCGGGACCTCCCAGGCCGGTGATAGCGGTGACGGACAGGGCAAGGCCGCAGCTTCGGACCTTCTGTCCCATCTCGATGATCTCAGCGGCCGGGTGGCCTTTCCGCATTAGGGTCAGCACCTGGTCGCAGCCGGACTCCAGGCCCATATAAACCATCGTCAGCCCCTTTTCCCGCAGGGTGCGCAGTTCCTCCGCGGTCCGAATGCGGATGCTGGCGGGGGAGGCGTAGCAGGTCACCTGGCGGCACTCGGGGAACAGCTCCTTCACAGCGTCCAGGATGGTATAGAGCTCCGCCGCCTTCCGAATCAGGGCGTCTCCATCGGCCAGGAAAACCTTTTCCACATGATGGTAAATCCCCCGGGCAATGCGAAAATCCTCCAAAATCTCCTCCAAGGGCCGGAGGGCGAAGCGCTTCTCCTTGTACATGCTGCAAAAGGCGCAGGTATTGTGGCTGCACCCATAGGTTACCTGGACGATCAGGCTTCTTGCCTCAGAAGGGGGACGGTATACGCTGCCATAGTATCTCACGTTGCATTTCTCCTATTCCGAAAGAGGTTCAGCCCACTCCCAGCTTTTCCAGCGCCGCCATCCGCAGGCAGACGCAGAAGACCGCGATCGCCTGGTTCAGCTCATCCACCGGAGGCAGGGAAGGCGCGATACGGATGTTGCTGTCCTGGGGGTCCTTGCCATAGGGGAAGGTAGCGCCCGCGTTCGTCATGGTTACCCCGGCCTCCTTACACAGCGCCAGGGTCCGCTTTGCCGTTCCGGGCATGGCGTTCAAAGACACAAAATAGCCGCCCTTAGGACGCTGCCAGGAGGCGATTTCCAGCGGCGCAATCTCCTTGTCCAGCGCATCCGTCACGGCGCGGAACTTAGGTCCCATAATGGCCGCGTGCTTTTTCATCAGCTCCAGGGTGTGGCTCTTGTCCTTGAGGTACAGTACATGCCGCTGCTGATTCACCTTGTCGAAGCTGATAACCTGCGCCGTGAGCAGCTTCTCCATGTGGGCCATATTCGCCTCCGAGCAGGCAAAGCAGGCAACTCCCGCGCCGGGAAGCGTTACCTTAGAGGTGGACGCAAACTCGAAGACCCTGTCCGGGTTCCCTGCTTCGGCGCAGATGGAGAGCATGTCGGGGAAGGGCACGTAATCGCCCTCAAACTCGTGGATGCAGTAGGCGTTGTCCCACATGATAAGGAAGTCCGGGGCAGCGGCTTTCAGATTTGCAAAACGCCGGATGGTCTCGCTGGAATAGATGATGCCGTCCGGGTTGGAATACTTTGGCACACACCAGACGCCCTTTACAGCGGGGTCCTTCACGGCTTCTTCCACTGCGTCCATGTCGGGACCAGCGGCAGTCATGGGAATCGTGATGAGCTCAAAGCCAAAGGACTCTGTAATTTTGAAGTGCCGGTCATAGCCGGGGGCGGGACAGAGCCACTTTACTTTCTCCTCCCTGCACCAAGGCCGGGGGCTGTGAAGAAGGCCGTGGGTGTACGCCTTGGAAATGGTGTCGTACATGAGCTGAAGGCTGGCGTTGCCGCCCGCGAAAACCTGCTCCGGCGTACAGCCCAGGATGTCCGCAAACAGCTTTTTCGCAGCGGGAAGGCCGGCCATCT
>CAOJHG010000308.1 GCA_948435975.1 uncultured Oscillibacter sp.
CTTCGCCCAGCCAGGCATGTCGTACATTTGAAAGCTCAGACGTTTGAAGGTCTCCGCATTCCAATGCTCTGTGTACTGGATCTCCGGAAGGGCGGCAGCTTCCTCAACGGCCTCTTCTACAAGGGAAAGAAGAGCCTCATGCTGGCTGTACCACTGCTGTCCGGCAGCAGTCAGACCCATATAGCCGTCCAGACAGCCCCGGCTGTCCGGCGCTGGAGTGACACCCAGAGTCTCCGCGAGAGCTTCAGCCTGGATAAACCGGGCTATTTTCTCAACGGCTTCATCCCCTTCCCAGCCGCCTTCCATCTCCAGGCCCATGGCGGCGAAATGGTGGTGGGCATAATAGTAAACAGAGGAGGCATAAGGCAAGATGAACTGCTCGGCGGTGACTGTTTTCCCGTCAATGACCATCAGCGGGGTATCCGGTTCCGCGTCCAGAAGCAGACGGCAGAGATCCAGCCGCTCGAGGGACAGGGTCAGCCTCTGGGATGGGTCGATCAGACGGGCCAGCATCGCCGCAGCAGCGCCCCGGGTTAGGGGGCCGTTCCCGTCCAGGGTTCCATATTGGTCCTTGCCGCCCAGGACTCCGGCTTGATAGAACTGCATGATTTCCGGAGCCTGGCAGTCCGGCACAGCGTTCACGCTGTTGACTTGCGGCAGGGCGGTTTCCGTATCGTGGAGGACCGCCGCCAGCATGTTGAAAAAGGTGCGCCGGGAACAGCTTCCAGCAGGATTCTCACAGATACGGGTGTAGTCCTCCGCAGATGTCAGGGAGGGAAGCTGCTCTTGGAAATAGACGTTGTAGGGGCGCCACCATTCGGATTGTGGAAGATGGTAGGAGTCAAATTCGCCCAGAGTGCCGGTATCAAGAAGACGGTGCAGGCGGGCGGAAATGACGAGGATTTGTGCATTGCTCAGGCCGTTGGCGGGCATGAAGTGCTTGTTGTCCACGCCGGTCATGAGGCCCGTTTGAAAGCAGACGTCCGCCGCCTGTTCAGCGATGGTCCCGGCGATGTCGGTAAAGGCGGGAGGGTCCAGGGTCTTGGGAATCAGCCAGTCCTCTGCCGCTTGGACCGCAGGGAGGGAAGGGAGGAGGAGCGCCGCCGTCATGAGGAGCGCGAAAATGCGGATTCGCTTCATTTTGTGCCTCCAAATTGAATACATTTTGCTATATTTCAGGCAAATCATCCGAATTGGATTGCTTTTCCTGTGCCATTTCCCACAGCCATGCGCCCAGCTCCCGGCCCTTCTCCTGGCCGTTGACGACGTAAAGGGGGAGCTTGGTTTCGGGACCATAGCACCATTCGTTTATCCAGAATTCCAGGTGTTGTAGAAAGTGGTCCTGTTCATCGTAGATAGCAAAGTAGATCACGTAATCTTCTTCAGGCTCGACTGTGACCCAATGTGAGAAGGAAGGGAGGAAGGGCAGGAGAGGTTCCAGAGGAGAACGGTGGAAATGAATCGGCTCCAGGTGTTCCAGAAGCGCGTCCATTTCGGGGGTCCCAGCAGTGAAGGTGAGGTTGTGGAGGTTGTTATGCTCTGGAAATTCGGCCTCGGACCGGACGCTGACGCCGATGGTTTTAAAATCCTGGTTTTCAATCAAAGTGCGGAATGTGACAGGACGCGCATACCAGGCCGCAGCGGCAATTACCAGTACGATTAGTATTATTATACTGGTTTTAATACGATTTCTTATCATCAGAATCCCTATTTTCTACGGTCTTTTTCACCTATGTGGAAAACTCTGTCCATCTCAGCCCTCCAGGATGACCGGCCCCTGCGCAAGATTGTCCAGGCCCGCCTTGATGCGGTAGACCGTAGCGGCGGCCTCCAGCTTCGTCTGCTCGCCAGTCTTCATGTCCTTGCAGGCAACTACCCCCGCCTTGATTTCGTCATCACCCAGGAAAATCACATAGGGAATCCCCAGCTTGTCCGCGTAGCTGATCTTCTGCTTGAATTTTTTATTCTCACAGTGCAGTTGTACCCGGATACCGTTTTCCCTCAGCAGCGTCGCCAGCTTGATTGCATCAGACAGGTCCTCTGTCATGGGCAGAATCAGGACGTCCGCCGGGGCCGTGGGCAAGTTCGGATTCAGCATTTTCTGATCGCCAAGGATATAGAAAAGCCGTGTAAGTCCGATAGAAATACCGACTCCAGGAAGTTGTTTATCTGTGTAATATTCCGCTAAGTTATCATAGCGGCCGCCGGAACAGACAGAACCAATTTCCGGGTGGTCCAGGAGGACGGTCTCATAAACGGTGCCGGTGTAGTAGTCCAGGCCCCGGGCAATCGCCAGGTCAACGGTAAAGTTTTCCTCAGGAATGCCGAAGGCACTCAGGCTGCGGACCACTGTGGACAGCTCCTCCAAGCCCTGGTCAAAAAGCTCGTTGCGGCCTTTGTAGGACTCCAGAGAGGAGAGGACATCCTGACTGCTTCCGTTGATGTTGATGAACCGCAGAATTTCCAGGGCGCTCGCCTCGGATACGCCCAGGTCGTTTTGCAGGATTGCGGAGACCTTTTCCGCGCCGATTTTGTCCAGCTTGTCCACCGTGCGCATGATGTCGGTGGATTTTTCAGTGAGTTGCAGAATGGCGTAGAAGCCGTTTAGGACTTTACGGTTGTTGACGCAGATTTGAAAGCGCTTCAGCCCCAGGGAGGAAAAGATTTTATAGATGATGGCGGGAATTTCGGCCTCATTGAGTATGCTGAGCTTTCCATCGCCGATGATGTCAATGTCCGCCTGGTAGAACTCCCGGAACCGGCCCCGCTGTGCCCGTTCACCCCGGTAGACTTTGCCGATTTGATAGCGCCGGAAGGGGAAGGTTAAATCGTTGTAGTGCAGGGCCACATATTTCGCCAGAGGAACCGTCAAATCAAAGCGCAGGGACAAATCTGCGTCGCCCTTCTGGAAGCGGTAAATCTGTTTCTCCGTCTCGCCGCCGCCCTTGGCCAGAAGGACCTCGCTGGATTCGATTACCGGTGTGTCCAGAGGCGTGAACCCATACAGGGCGTAGGTCTTCCGCAGGGTTTCCATGATGTGTTCCATCTGCTGCTGCTGCGCGGGAAGAAGCTCCATAAAGCCGGAGAGGGTCCGGGGGGTCATTTTTGCCATGGTGTCGTTTCTCCTTTGTTTCCTATTCTAGTGATATTCTGAAAAAGAACGCTCTCCCCCCAAGCGCTTTGGGACGAGAGCGTTTTCCGCTTCGTGGTGCCACCCAAATTCAAGGCTTGCGCCTCCTTTGGCCTCCTGTTGCGGGGAGGGCGCCGCAGACGTTTCCGCCTCCGCTCCGCTGCTGTCCTTCCACCGGGCCAA
>CAOJHG010000309.1 GCA_948435975.1 uncultured Oscillibacter sp.
AAGAACGCTTTCGCCGGGATTCAGGTCTGCGTCTGCGTGCTGATTCTGAACGCTGTCATGAAGCTGCTGAAAAAGGCCGTGGTGGATAAGCGGACCGCCGTCATTTTTGTCCTGGTCCTGGCAGGCGGCATTCTGCTGGACCTGTCCCCGGTGTGGTTCGTCATCGGCGCGGCCCTGGCGGGTATCCTCTTGAAGAATCTGGAGGCGAGGCAGAAATGATTGCCATTTATTTGAAACTTTACTGGGAGTTTTTCAAGACGGGACTCTTCGCAGTCGGCGGCGGTATGGCGACTCTGCCCTTTTTGCAGAATATCGGCCAGTCTACCGGCTGGTACAGCTACACAGACCTGATGAACATGCTGGCTGTCTCCGAGTCTACTCCCGGACCCATCGGCATCAATATGGCGACCTATGTGGGCTATACCGCGGCGGGCGTTCCGGGGGCCGTCATTGCGACCCTGGGCGAGGTAACGCCGTCCATTATC
The DNA here is from genome assembly GCA_948435975.1 of uncultured Oscillibacter sp. Taxonomy (GTDB): domain Bacteria; phylum Bacillota; class Clostridia; order Oscillospirales; family Oscillospiraceae; genus Oscillibacter. The sequence continues at coordinate 486 of CAOJHG010000309.1, forward strand.
GTGATCCTGATTGTCGCCGCTGTCCTGAACAGCTTCCGGAATAACAAGTATGTGGACCAGGCTTTCTACGGACTCCGGCCCGCGTCCACCGGCTTGATCGGCGCGGCCTGCGTCATGGTGGTCCTGGAGGTGCTGACCGCTATTCAGCGTGTGGCGCCGGAGTCGGGGGCGCTGTATCGCTTCACCGCCTCTGCCGGGGGTCTTGCGGACCTCTTCAATTGGCAGGGGCTGGTCCTGGCGGCGGTGCTGCTGGTGCTGACCAACTGGGTGAAGAAGGTCAAAAACTGGCACCCCATTGTATTCATCGGCCTCTCTGCGGCGGTGGGCGTGGCGCTGCGCTTTGCGGGGGTGTAGGTCTGGGACCGGCGCAGGATGGCTCACAGTAAGGAGGGATTCCCCATGGAGCGGCAGGACCGCGTGATTTTCCATTGCGACCTGAACAGCTTTTACGCCTCTGTGGAGCTGCTGGAGTATCCGGAACTGCGAAACGTGCCCACGGCTGTCTGTGGAGACCCTGCTTCCCGTCATGGAATCATCCTGGCGAAGAACGAGCCCGCAAAGCGCTTCGGCGTTCAGACAGCGGAGACTATCTGGCAGGCGCGGAAGAAATGTCCGGAACTGGTCCTCCTGCCGCCTCACCACCAGCGCTATCGGGAGTACTCTCAGAGGGTCAACGCCATTTATGACGAGTATACTGACCGCGTGGAGCCCTTCGGTATTGACGAGAGCTGGCTGGATTTGACCCATACCCTGCACCTCTTCGGCGGGGACCCCCAAGCTCTGGCGGATGGACTCCGGAAGCGGGTGCGGCAGGAGCTGGGACTGACCTTATCTGTGGGCGTGTCCTTTAACAAGGTGTTTGCCAAGCTGGGCAGCGACTACAAGAAGCCCGACGCCACTACGGTCATCTCCCGGGAGAATTGGAGAGAGGTGGTCTGGCCTCTGCCGGTGGGAGACCTGCTCTATGTAGGCGGCGCGGCCCGGAAGCTGCTGGCCCGGTATGGCGTGACAGTGATCGGCCAGCTTGCGGGCATGAAGCGGGAGAGCCTGGAGGAGCTGATGGGGAAACTGGGGGGCCAGCTCCATGATTTTGCCAACGGTCTGGACGCCGCCCCGGTACGCTCCCGGCTGGAGACGGAACCGGTAAAATCCGTGGGCAATGGAGAGACCTTTCCCCAGAACCTCACTACCCGGCAGCAGGTGCGGGACGGCGTGGCCCTGTTGGCGGATTCGGTGGCTGTCCGTCTGCGCCGCCATGGTTCCTATGCCGGAGGAATTCAGGTGACGCTGCGAGACCCGTATTTTCATGACCGTTCCCGGCAGCGGCGGCTTTCCGCCCCCACGCGGCTGATCCGGGACCTGACAGATGCGGCGATGGAGCTGGTGGGAGAGCTGTGGGAGCCTCCGGCGCCAGTCCGGGCAATCACGGTTACCGCTATCCACTTGGTCCCGGAGGAGGAAGCCTATGAGCAGATAGACCTCTTCGATGCAAAACCGGACCGGGAGCGTCAGGAGCGCCTGGAAGCGGCGATGGACGGCATCCGCCAGCGGTATGGGCGGGGGGCCATCGGCTTCGGCGCGGCGCGTCCCAGAGAGAAAGACGGTGGCAGTTTTCAGAAGCGGTCCGTAGATTGATAGAAGCAGCCCCTGCCTGTTACAGGTAGGGGCTTTGTTCTTCGGCTAGGTACTCTCCGGCATAGTGGGCGGCAATTGCTCCATCCGCGGCGGCAGTGATAATCTGCCGGAGGGCCTTCGTCCGCACGTCCCCTACCGCAAAAACGCCGGGGAGCTTCGTCCGGGTGGATTCGTCCGCGATGAGATAGCCCTGCGCGTCCATATCGAGCTGCCCCAGGAAGAGACTGGTCTCCGGCTTCCGGCCGATGCAGACAAACACGCCGGCGCAGGGCAGAACCTCCCGTTCCCCCGTGGCGAGGCTTTCAATCTCCACACCGGTGAGGCGGTCCTCGTGAAGCAGAGCAGTCACGGCGCTGTTCCACCGGAAGTCCACATTCCCCGCCTCCAGCAAGGGCCGCTGACAGATTTTCTCCGCCCGGAGAGAGTCTCGGCGATGGACCACAGTCACCCGTTCGCAGAGCCGGGAAAGCAGCAGCGCGTCTGAAACCGCCGTGTTGCCGCCGCCGGCGACGACTGCGCGTTTTCCACGGCAGCGCATACCGTCACAGGCGGCGCAGTAGCTGACGCCCCGGCCTGCAAGCGCTTCCTCATCCGGCAGGCCCAGAGGCTTAGGACCCGCGCCGGTGGCAATCAGCACGCAGCGGGCCCGGCGGACGCCCTCGCTGGTCTCCAGGAGCTTTACAGGAGCATTCAGCGTCACCCGGCGGACTTCTGCCGGCTGTGTTTCCGCCCCGAAGCGCTCCGCCCCGCGCTGCATCTTTTCCGCCAGGGTGAAGCCGTCGATTCCCTCGTCGAAGCCGGGGTAATTGTCCACCTCATGAGCCTGCGCCATCTGCCCTCCAGCGGAGAGTTTTTCCAGCACCAGGGTCCGAAGCCCCGCCCTTGCACAGTACAGCGCCGCCGTATACCCTCCAGGCCCGCCGCCAAGGATGATAACGTCATAAATGGTATCGTCCACAGAAGCCTCCTATCCATTATGCCCGGCCCCTGGAATAACGCCTGGAGCCGGGCAGATTTCATCAGCGCACTCAGGGGACCGCCGTGCCCTGAGCAGTCAGAAACGCTTCAATTGCCGCCTTGGACTCTGGTGCGGTAATGGAAGCCTGGGGACGCCCGCCCTGGAAATACATCAGCGTGGGAATGACCTCAACGCCGAAGTGCTGGGCCAGGTCTGGCTCCTCGT
>CAOJHG010000310.1 GCA_948435975.1 uncultured Oscillibacter sp.
CGCCCGGTACACAGGAACGCCAGATGGCCATTTTCCCGGACTCGCCGGACGGCCTCTATGACGCGGGGGGCGGGTGCGGACAGGGCGGCGACCAGCGTCCCGTCGATATCCAAAAAAATCAGTTTTCGTTTCATAAAATCCTTCTTCCTTCTGCGGACCGCCCGTAGAGCCCGGAACGGCCTTATGTCTTGAAATCCAGGTGCTGGACAGTGCCGGCCTCTCCAGTCTCCTTCAAATAGATGCCGGTGCGCCGGGCCATGGCTCCCACGTCTCCAGAGGAGTCCGCCAGGGAAAACTGGCTCTCCTGACTCCCCAGGAAGATCGCGCCCACATTCGCTTCCGCCAGGGACAGCAGCTTCGACTCCCCATCGCCGCACTGCACCCAAACGGACAGCTTAGAGAAAATCTCGTCATTCTCGTCGATCCATCCGTTTTTGTCCTGGTCGTACTGGGCCAGCTCCCGGAAGCCGTCTCCGGTTTTGGCCCCGAAGAGTTCGCTGCCGTCGTTGATTTTCCCGTCGCCGTTTTTGTCGAAGGCCAGGAAGCCGCTGGCAGAGTTCAGACCGGAAATCTCCTCCTTTTCCCCGTCTCCGTTCAGGTCGAAGTAAAAGTGGAGGTCGGACAGGGAGGCGTCAAGGGTGTCCAGATTGATAACCAGGGGGTCCGTATAGACCTCTGTTTTGCCGGTGATCTGGTATGCCTCCGTAAAGCTGCGGGACATTTCCACGGAGATGCCGAAGTTCAGCGTCCGTCCGTCGGCGGTGACAGCGGTGCCGGCGGAGGCAAACTGGGTGTGCTCCTCCCCGTGGACAAAGCCGGATTCCTTCACCTGCCGTATCCAGGTGCCGTTGACAGGCTGGAACGGCTTGAGGACAATGCCTTCTTTCGCCAGGTCCATGCTCTGCGTTTGGATGCCGAAAAAGGACAGATTCTGCCGGTACCGTTCCGAGACCGCAGAGGCGCTGAGCTGGAAGGTCCGGTTCTCTCCCGCATATTGATTCAGGAAACTCCGGCTGCCTGACGGCTTGTTTCCGACGGCCCTGTCCAGAAGCTCCAGTAGCTGCCGGTAAATCTGCGCCCTGGGATCGCTGTTGAGCTGGTCCTGAATGCTGCTGAACCAGTCCCTGTTTTCCGGCGCTTGCCAAACCTGGAAGGCCCCGCCCTCTTGACGCGGGACAGGCGCTTCCGAGGGAGCGGAACCGGTTTGGCTCTCCTGCTCCGTCTGGTCCTCCTGAACGGTGACGGCTCCGCCTGCCCCGCTGGTCTGGAAAAGGGCGGTGCTGGCCGACTCCTCTAAGCGGGAGGACTGGAACTCCTGAACGGTGACAGCGGTTTTCTGCGAGCCGCCGTCGGCGCTGCGGTCGGTAGTGACCCGGGTGCGTTCCGTGTCCGTCCGGCTTTTTCGGCTGGAGGACATGGAGACTGTGCTGCTTTGAATCCGCATGATACAACCCCCTTTATAGTTCCTGAAATAAAAACCTCTCTACTGGTCTTTTCGGCAAATTCAGGAAAAACTTTACCTCCGCGCCGGATTTTTGCCCGGAATGACTGGTTTTGAGAGAGAAGCTGCCGGAACCGCGTTGGAGCTTCCGTCTCTCGCCCTTTTTCCGCAAATTTCGACAATGTCCTTGTTTTTGCCCGTCTGATTTGGTATGCTGAGGGAAAGAGTGGCAGGGTTTTCCTGGGGTTGTCTGCCCTCCAGACGCAAATGCTATTCCAAGTGATTCGCGTTCCATTGGAAAGGAGCTTTTCATGAAGCCGGATGATCTTTCTTCGCTGCTTCCTCATATTGCCGCGCAGTTCCGCTCGTCCCTGAGCAATTTATATCTTGCGGCCCTCCAACTGGCCCCCCCTGGCGCCCGGGAGAAGGACCCGGAATTGGACGCCCGCGCCGCCCTGCTGGACCAGAGCTATTACCAGTTGGTCCGGCTGGCGAACAACCTCTCTGCCGCCAAGTATTTTCGGGAAGAGGCTCTGCCCCTTCAAAATGAGGATATCGTGAAGCTGGTGGTGGGGCTTTTCGAGAAGGTGGAATATCTGGCTGCGCTGCTGGGACTGCATATGGTCCTCTCCTGCCCTATGGACCGTCATATCTGCGCCATTTGCCCAGACGCCATGGAGCAGCTACTATACCATCTGCTCTCCAACGCCTTCAAGTTCACGCCGGCCGGGGGGACCATCACGGTTTCCCTGCGCCGCACACAGAACCGTATCCTCCTCTCTGTGGAGGATACCGGAACAGGCATTCCCGAGGAACAGCTTGCCGCCCTGTTTGACTTTGAGGCTCCGCAAGACCCCCTTCCGCCGCCTCACGGAATGGGCCTGGGCCTGCCTCTGTGCCGGCATATTGCAATGGGCCACGGCGGGACGCTGATGGTGGAATCCCATCCCGGACAAGGAAGCCGGTTTACGCTCTCCATCCCTGACCGGCAGATGGACCGGCGGCCCTCTGTTTCAGACGTGCCCTTCGACTACAGCGGCGGGTTCAACAAGACGCTGATGGGCCTGGCCGACACGATGCCCCCTGCTGCCTTCCTGGTCCGCAGCCAGGACTGACAGAGGCCCCAACTGAAAAAGAAACCACCTGAGAAGCGCTGTTCAGGCGTTCTGCAGGTGGTTTTTGCATATCTGGTTCAGGACAGCTTTGCCCGGAGGGTCTCCCACCACTCCACAGCCTTGCTCTTCAGGACATAGCCCTGGTCCTCACTGGTGATAAGGTTTACCTGGTCCTGGGTGAGTCCCGCGGCCAGAGCGGTTTCCGATACGCTGGCGGCAGCAGTGGTACACAGGGGCGGAAATACGACGCACCACCAGTTCCGCCCGCCGCCCTCGCCGATGATGAGCCGCAGAGCCAGGTATTTTCCGGCGGGGAGGGTAAAGCTGTCGTATACGCGGGTGGGGAATTCCGTCTCCTCCAGATGGGCGGAAACAGCGTAGTCATAGCCGTTGGCCAGAATCTCCGCCTGGGCGATGCGTTCCAGCTCTGACAAGTGTGCTTGAAGAAGGGCTTCCGCCTCCGCACGGTCAGACGCCTGCCGCAGAAGAGCCTCTGCCTGAACCAGCACCCGATCCCGGACCTTCAGCTTGAGGGCCTGGTCCTCCTCGGAGTCAGAATTTGCCAGAACGTGGAGCCGAACGACCCGGTCCGCCAGCTCCGACCCGGTCTGGAGGGCCATCGCTCCAGAGGCCAGGAAAAGCGCCAGCGCAATCATAAGGGCGGTTTCGATTTTATAAAGCCTTCGGGAAGAAGCCAGTTTCGTGTCCATAGATCTCCATCCTTTCC
>CAOJHG010000311.1 GCA_948435975.1 uncultured Oscillibacter sp.
CCTTGATGACGCCGATGCCGTCGGCCAGAACCAGGTCCGCGGACTTGACGGCTTGACGGGCGGCCAGGTTTTCCCGGCAGACCTCCACAATCTCCGGATTGGGGGTGACGGCGCGGTGGGGACCTGGGCAGTCCAGCAGAGCCATGGCCCGGTCCACAGCCTCCTGCATGGTCACGTTATCAAAGCCGACGCCCAGCACGTCGATCCGGGAAGAATGGTTGTCTTGCATGTGCTTGTCTCCTTTTGGGCTGAGTCTCCGGATATTATAACACCGAATTCAGAGCTTGTCTATCAAATTTGCTTCCTGACCCGCCGGTCTGGGAGCTGGGCCAGGATGACCGCCGCCAGCATCAGGCCACAGCCCAGGCATTCTCTGGGGCTCATGCGGTCATGGAGCAGGACGGCCCCTGCCAAAGCGGCGAAAACGGATTCCATACTCAGCAGCAACGATACAACGGCGGGGTCAGAGTCCTTCTGGGCCAGGATTTGCAGCGTATAGCCCACGCCGCTGGAGAATACGCCCACGTACAGCACCGGCCACAGGCAGTCCAGAAGCATCTCCGGGGCGGGAAGGGGCTCGCGGAAGACGCCCAGGACAGAGAGCACGGTCATGACAAAGAATTGTGCGCAGGAGAGAGATACGCCGTCGATTTTTTGGAAGTGGTCGATAACCAGGATCTGGACCGCGAAGCAAAGGGCGCAGAGCAGCAAGTAGAAATCGCCTTGAGTGACAGTAAAGGCTTCCGTAAGGCAAAGGCAGTAGAGTCCCGCCACGGCCAGGACGACGCTGGCCCAGACCGCCCGGGGGGGATGATTACCCAGGAAGAGCCCCAGCACAGGGACGAGGACGATGTACAGCGCGGTGAGAAAGCCCGCCTTGCCTGAAGAGGTGGTTTCCAGACCCATTTGCTGGAAAGCGCTGGCGACGGTCAAAGCGGTCCCGCAGGCAAGGCCCCCTAGAATCAGGTCTCTCCGGGAAGCGGGAGCGGCGTCAGGGATATCTCTCCGGGCGGCGCGGCGGACGGCGCAGAGGCCCAGAAGGAACACGAAGGCGATGGCTGCGCGGAGCGTATTAAAGGTAAAGGGGCCCATATAGCGTGCGCCGACGCTCTGGGCCACAAAGGCAGTACCCCAAATGAACGCCGTCAAAAGGGACAGAACATTTGGCCGGATTCTGTTTACTCTCATGATAAACGACCTTCTCTGTTTGTGGAATCATTGGGCGGTCCCGCATTTCTTGGCCGGAAGAACCTCGTTTCACTCTTGCAGGCCGGTTTCGTTCGTGGTATACTGTGGCAGGATGCCGCGTGAGACGATATTTTACCACTGAGGTGAGAAAATGGCAAGGCTTTCCCGTGAATTCTACAGTCAGGATACCATTTCCGCCGCCCGGCAGCTTCTGGGAAAGCTCCTGGTCCGCCGGATGGAAGGAGCGCTTTTGGCTGGCCGCATCACAGAGACGGAAGCGTATATCGGCCGGTGCGACAAGGCGTGCCACGCGTACAACTACCGCCGGACGCCCCGGACAGAAACGCTGTTCATGGCTCCCGGACACGCCTATATTTACCTCATTTATGGCATGTACCACTGTCTGAACTTCGTGACAGAGGCGGAAAACGAGCCTGCCGCCGTGCTGATCCGGGCTGTGCAGCCAGTGGCGGGAGAGACAGTGATCAGCCGCCTGCGATTCGGGGACAAGCCGCTGACCGCTTACCGGAAAAAGCATTTTATGGACGGCCCAGGGAAGGTATGCCAGGGCTTGGGCTTGACCCGGGCGGAAAATGGTCTGGACCTGACGGCAGGGGATGTCCTCTTTGTGTGCGAGGGACCGGAGGATGTTGGACTTCCGCCCTTGGAATGCCCCAGGGAGGAAGTGCGGTCTGGACCCCGTATCGGCGTAGACTATGCGGAGGAGGCCAAGGATTTTCCCTGGCGCTTCTGGCTGGAGAGGGAGGGATCAGAGGGTGTTTCTATTTGATATGGATGGGACGCTGATCGATTCCAACGGCGTGTGGAAGAAGGTGGACCGGGAATTTTTGGCCCGCCGGGGAATGGCGTACACCCACGCCTATTATGAGGGCGTGGCCCACACCATCCTGCCGCTGGCGGCGGAGTTTACAAAGGCGTTTTGCCATTTGAAGGAGTCTTGCGAGAGCATCATGGCGGAATGGATGGACTTGGCTAAGGATGCGTATGCCCATGTGCCTGTCAAGCCGGGGGTCCGGGCCTATCTGAAGCAGTGCCAAAAGGAGGGACGGCGTCTTGCTGTGGTGACTTCCAGCGTGCCGGAGCACTGCCACACGGCTCTGGAGCATCTGAGCCTGGAGAAATATTTCGAGCGGGTAGTGTTTGCCCAGGAACTGGGGATTGAGAAGAAGCAGCCAGAGCTGTGGCAGGCGGCGGCAAAGATGAGCGGCGTCCAGCCGGAGGAATGTACCGTTTTTGACGACAGTCTCAGCGCCTGCCGGGGAGCCCGCGCCGCGAAAATGAGAGTGGTGGGGGTGTACGACAGCCTCTTTGCTCAGGATGAAAAGGAGCTTCGCGGCTTTTGCGATGTGTATATCCGCAGCTTTGAGGAACTGCTCTGGCTGGCGGAGGAGAAAAAGAAATCCAAATAAAAATAAGGAGAGAGGAATAATGAATCGCCTTCTGGAAAAATTCAAAAAAGGGGAAGTCTCTGCGGGCACCTTCGCGCAGCTAAACAGCCCGATGGCGGTGGAATGCCTGGGCCGCAGCGGATTGGACTATGTGTTGATCGACACGGAACACAGTATGCCCAGCGAGGATGGGGTTGCGGCCGCCATCACTGCCGCCGGAGCCGCTGGACTGGTGCCGCTGGTGCGCATCAACCAGATTGACCGCGTGGCGGTGCTGCACCCTCTGGATTACGGCGCTATGGGCTTGATTGTCCCAGCGGTGGAGACGGTGGAGGAAGTGCGGAAGCTGGTGAAATTCGCAAAGTTTCAGCCGGTGGGCAATCGGGGGTTCTGCCCTTCCCGTGACGGCGGCTGGGGCTATGACGAGGAGTCTCTCCAGGGAACGGAGGCGTACTTCAGCCGCTGCAACCGGGAAACCCTGCTGATTCCCCAATGCGAGACCTTGGGCTGTCTGGAGAACATTGAAGAGATTACGGCAATGGAAGGCGTGGACGGCATTTTCGTAGGGCCGTTTGACCTTTCGATTGCGCTGGGCTGTCCGATGGCGTTTGACAGCGATGTGATGCAGGCGGCGATGAAGCGGGTGCTGGAGGCGTGCCATGCAAACCATAAGAT
>CAOJHG010000312.1 GCA_948435975.1 uncultured Oscillibacter sp.
CAATCAGCACCGTCCGCTTCATCAGGGACTCGCCGGTGCGGGGGTCCTTCAGCTCCGGGAACTCCCGCAGAACGTCGGTCATCTCGTTGCCGCGCTCACCGCAGCCAATATAGACCACAATATCCACGTCGGACCACTTCGCCAACTGGTGCTGCACCACCGTCTTGCCGGAACCGAAGGGACCGGGGACCGCAGCGGTGCCGCCTTTAGCGATGGGGAACATGGTATCAATGATCCGCTGGCCGGAGCACAGGGGTTTTACAGGGGGATACTTCTTTTCATAAGGACGGCCCACGCGGACAGGCCAGCGCTGGGTCATGGTCAGGGGAACGTCCTTTCCGTCCTCGGTGGTGAGGGTGGCCACCGTCTCTGTCACGTTGTAGCTGCCGCTCTTGATGCTTTTGATCGTACCCTTGAGATTCGGGGGCACCATGATCTTATGGAGCACGACGGGAGTTTCGGGCACGGTGCCGATGACGTCGCCGCCCACGACCTTATCGCCGGCCTTTGCAACGGCGGTAAACTCCCACTTTTTCTCGTGGTCCAGGGCGGAGACCTCCACGCCTCTTGTAATATTCGCGCCGACCTTTTCCACGATCTTTTCCAGGGGACGCTGAATGCCGTCGTAAATGCCCTCGATCATGCCGGGGCCAAGCTCCACGCTCATGGGTGCGCCGGTGGTTTCAACGACTGCGCCCGGACCCAGGCCGGAGGTCTCCTCGTATACCTGGATGGACGCGGCGTCGCCCTTCATGGTCAGGATCTCGCCAATCAGACGCTGGGGACCGACACGAACCACGTCGGACATATTGGCGTCCGACAGGCCCGTGGCAACGACCAGCGGCCCGGAAACTTTAACAACTTTGCCGCTCAATACTGAACCCTTCTTTCAGGTTAAATTCGCTGTGGCAGGCGGCGCATGGCCGGGGTTCCGCCAAGGGGACGGCTGCGCCGCTGAGAGTTTTTCTATGTGTCCTTGCTGCGTTACAGGATATCTGCGCCCACCGCACGTTCAATGGCGCGCTGGATATTGTTCTTGCCGATGCCCAGGGAGCCCTGCCGGCCTGGAATCAGGATAATCGCCGGGCGCAGCTCGTCCTTATAGCGGGCCAGCACATCCTCCATGCCCTGGGCCAGCTGCTCGGTCAGGTAAATCACCGCGCAGTTGCCCTTTGCCAGTTCCCGGACCTTTTCTTTCGCCTCAGCTACACCGGCCACGGGGTAGGTATCCAGTCCCAGGGCCCGGAAGCCCATCACAGACTCCCAGTCTCCCACCGCCGCGATTTGATAAGTCACAGCCATACTTTCACCTCACCGCCTTACACATAGCCAGTCCGCAGCCGGGAACGGATCACATCTGCGCTCAGGCCTGCGCCGCGTCCCATCAGCAGAATCCGGATGTTTGTATATTCCGTCTCCCGCGCCGCCAGATAGCCCACCAGAGGCGCTTCTCCAAAGGGCACAAACTGCGCGCCTGCCAGATAGCCGCTCACCGCGTCGTCGCAGAGCTTTTCAAACTCCGTCAGCGGACCGCCCCGCAGAGCCTCTCCGCCAGCCTCCGCCGCCGCTTGCAGGGCCGTGGGGCCGTACACCTCACTCATCCCGCTGCCGCCAGCCGCGCCGATGGACAGGACCTCGCTCACGTCAATGCTTCCGCCCTCCAGCAGCACACTCTTCAAAAAGTCCACGCTCTTGCCCATCCGCAGCGTCCGGACCAGGCTTCGCAGGTTCGAGGAGTCGATCTGGATCTTCACATAGCCCGCCAGGAAAGCGCTGCCCGTCTCCTCCGCCGCGTCCGCCATCTCCTGATAGCACCAGCGGTCCAGAACGATATCGCTGAGCTGGGGGTCTCGGGTAGTGTCCAGGACTTCCTTCGCCTCCGCCGCCGCAGCCGCCAGACCTTGGGGCAGGTTCTCCGTCCTGCCGGACTGCACCGCCTCAGTGAGCTCTGCCGCGCTGATCCGGCCCATGTCCATCAGCATCCGGTCCGGGCTGGTGTTCATGGCCTGTGCCTTCAGGATGGCCTTGATATTGTGATAGTCATATTTCAGCTTGAAAATGTCGATATACCTGGGGTCCGGCGCACCGCCGGCCATATCCGCCAGCGTAGCTTCCCGCGCCGCCGAAAGAGCCGCGTCCATGGCTTCCGGGTCCTTCGCGTCCAGCTCAGGATATCCGCAGTCCTGGAGGATCTTCACCGCCTCTTCGTCTGTGCGCGCCTCCAAGACCTGCTCCATCCGTTCCCGGCTCAGCAGGCCCGTCTCCATGGCCTTGATGCGTGCGGAGATCGCCAGGTAATCGGTGTCTTTGATTCGTTTAGCCAAGACACTTCCTCCTTGTCATGCCTCCGGGAACAGCTTTTTCACCACCGCTCCCGCAGTCTCCGCCCTCTGCAAGCGGACCAGGGTATCGAATGCGCAGTTGACCTCCACGTTTTTCGCCCGCAGGATGAAGCCGCCCTGAATGGGCCTGGTCTCCTTGGAGAGCTTCAGCTTCCTGCCGCCCTTGTTCGCCAGGTCTACAGCGGCCTTGCCCACCTTCTTCTGATCCTTGGGGGAGAAGATGACCTCCTCCGTCCCTGTGGAAGACGCCTTCGCCAGCAGGTCCGCCAGCACCTGGACATACTTTTCTTCGGGCATGGCGCACAGCTTCTTCAGCGCCAGAGCGTAGGCCTTGTCAACCATTTCCTGCTTCGCGGCCAGGGCAACCTTCCGGGCCTCCATCTGGGCGGTGTTTTCCAGGCGCTCTTCCCGCTCGGCGGCGGCCTTCTGATTTCTGGCGGCCAGCTCCGCGGCCTCGGCCTCCGCCTGGGCCTGATACTTCGCTGTGATCTTTGCCGCCTCCGCCTTGGCGTCCCCCAGGATGCGGTCAATCTCGGCCTGGGCGTCGGCGGTGATGCGCTGGGTGATTTTTTCAATTCCGTTCATAGCAAATCCCCTTTTCTGTGGGAATCAGAATTGCAGGAGCATCAGCATAGACGCCAGCAGGGAAAGGATGGCGTAGAACTCGACGATACCGCAGAGCAGCAGGCCCTTGGACCAGTCGTCGGGCTTTTTGGCCAGGATGTTGATGGAACCGGCGGCCACACGGCCCTGGGCAATCGCGGAAAGCAGTCCGCCCAGCGCCATAGGCAGGCAGGCGGCAAAGTAAGCCATGCCCTCAGAAGTGCTCATGTTCAGCAGGCTGGAGAAGTCGCCGCCCATAAGTCCCATCTGGGCAATGGCGAAGAAGAACACCACCATGCCGTACAGGCCCTGGGTACCGGGGAG
>CAOJHG010000313.1 GCA_948435975.1 uncultured Oscillibacter sp.
TGCCAGTGGAGGAGATTCAGAAAGGCGCATTGGTGGCTGTGGCGGTTTATATCGGCAAGACCCGGCTGATTGACAATTTTATTGCAGGAGGGGCAGAGGCATGACCATCGAAATGCTGAAGGGAAAGATTCACCGGGCTACGGTACGGCAGGCGGAGCTGAATTATGTAGGCTCTATCACCGTAGACCAGGATTTGCTGGACTCCGCCGGGATTCTGGAGTATGAAAAGGTGCAGATTGTGGATGTGGACAATGGGAGCCGTTTCGAGACCTACACCCTAGCCGGAGAGCGGGGCAGCGGCATGATTTGTCTGAACGGTGCGGCGGCCCGGTGCGTCAGCGTGGGGGATAAGATCATCCTGATGGCCTATGCCAGCCTGACGCCGGAGGAGGCCGGGACCCATCATCCACAGGTAGTTTTCGTAGACGGGGAAAACCGGGTTCAGCGGGTGACGGCCTACGAGAAGCACGGCCTTCTGAAAGACATGGAAGGTGGGGAATAATGGAGGAGCTGCGGGGCAAATGCGTCGTCCTTGGGGTGACAGGGGGGATTGCGGCCTACAAAATGGCAGACACGGCCCATCTGCTGGTGAAAATGGGGGCGGAGGTTCATGTGGTCATGACAGAGAACGCAGCCCGGTTCATCACCCCATTGACCTTTGAGACTCTGACCAACCGGCGCTGTGTGGTGGATACCTTTGCGCGGGATTTTCAATATGATGTGGCACATGTGTCTCTGGCGAAGGCGGCGGACTTGATTCTGATTGCCCCTGCTACCGCCAACGTGATTGCAAAGCTGGCCCACGGCATAGCGGATGACATGCTGACCACGGTAGTCCTGGCGGCGCGGTGCAAGAAGCTGGCGGCCCCCGCCATGAATACGGCCATGCTGGAAAATCCAGTTACCCAGGACAACATAGCCGCTTTGGAAAGGTATGGTTTCGAGGTGATTGCGCCTGCGGATGGACTGCTGGCCTGCGGAGACGTGGGAAAGGGAAAGCTGCCGCCGCCAGAAGACTTGGCAGACCGTGTCCTGCGGCATCTGGCGAGGGAAAAGACGCTGGAAGGGGTCCGTGTGACTGTAACGGCAGGACCCACCCAAGAGGCCCTGGACCCTGTCCGCTTCCTGAGCAATCACAGTTCTGGGAAGATGGGATACGCCGTTGCCCGGGAGGCCATGCTGCGGGGGGCGGAAGAGACGTTGATTTCCGGTCCCGCGGCATTAGTCCCGCCGTCCGGCGTGCAGGTGGAACGGGTTGTCTCGGCGAAGGAGATGTTTGAGGCAGTGCAAAGAGCCTTCCCCACAACGGACATCCTGATCAAAGCGGCGGCGGTAGCAGATTACCGTCCCGCAGCCGTCGCCGGAGACAAGCTGAAGAAGCACACAGGAGATATGAGCATCGCGCTGGAACGCACAGACGATATTTTAGCCTGGGCGGGACAGAACCGGCATCCTGGGCAGTTTATCTGCGGTTTTTCCATGGAAACGAGGGACCTGCTGGAGAATTCCCGGAAAAAGCTGGAAAATAAGAAGGCGGATATGATTGCAGCCAACGACCTCCGGACAGCGGGCGCGGGCTTCGGGGTGGACACCAACGCCATCACCATTCTGACGCCGGAGGGCACAGAAGCGCTTCCCCTGATGAGCAAAGCGGAAGCAGCGGCCCGACTCCTGGACGAGATTGAACGGAGGCGCCTATGCTCCTGACGCTGGATATTGGGAACACGACGGTAGGCGTCAGCGGTGTCGAGCGCAGAGGAGAGGACTATCAGGTGATGTTCAGCGGAAAAATGCCTGTAGTTCCGGAACAGGCGGAGTACCTGCCCCCGCTGAGAGCCTTGCTGGAGGAGGCCAGAATCCTGGCAGAGTCTGTGGAAGGAAGCGTTTTGTCCAGTGTAGTTCCCAGCTTGAACGGACCTGTGTGCCGGGCAGCGGAAGAGCTGCTGGGGAAAGCGCCGGTCCAGATCACAGCAGGAGGGACCAGCGGCCTGACCTTTGCCGTCTCCTGCCCGGAGCGCCTGGGCCTGGACCGGATTGCCGATGCTGCATGGGCGGTGCGGCGCTATCCCCTCCCGGCAGTGACGGTGGACCTGGGGACTGCCACGACTTTCAACGTTCTGGGTGAGAATGGCGTATTCCTGGGGGGACTGATTGCACCGGGATTAGAGACGGGCATCCACGCTCTGGCCTCCCGGACGGCGCAGCTCCCGGTATTGACCCTGTGCCCGCCGGAGGAGCTGATCGGACGGGACACAGAAGCATGTATGCGTTCCGGCGCGGTATACGGGACCGCCGCCATGATTGACGGAATTGTCAGCCGGGTAGAAACGGAACTGGACCGGAAAGTGACGCTGATTCTCACCGGAGGCTTAGCAGGCCTGGTGGAGCCGTTTTGCCTTCACTCCCGTGTTTGGGACCCCCAGCTTTTGCCAAAAGGATTAGCGCTTCTGTATGATTTGCGGACAGAATAAAAAACGGACGTCTCTGTATGCTGGCAGAGACGTCCGTTCTTTATAAAATTTCAGGTGTGCGTTTGCGTCAACCCTCATCCCCGGCCTTGAAGTTATAGACAGGGCGGATGATTTTCACGACTTCCGCCGTAGGTCCGATATTGTTCAGAATGTCTTCCATCCCTTTGTAAGCCATAGGGCACTCGTCCAGGGTCGCCTTGCTGACGGAGGTGGTGTAGACGTCCGCCATCTGTTTCTTGAACTCCGACACCGTGAAGGAGCGTTTGGCCTCCCCGCGGCTCATGAGACGTCCAGCGCCATGAGGAGCGGAAAAGTTCCAGTCCTCGTTTCCCTTTCCTACACACAAGAGACTGCCATCCCGCATATTGATGGGGATCAGCAGCATTTCCCCGGCCTGAGCGGAAACGGCCCCTTTGCGGAGGATCATGGCGTCAGTGTCGATATAGTTGTGGATGGTGGTAAACTGCTCTTCCACGTGGAGCTTCATGCCCTTGACAATCTCATCCACCATCGCCTGCCGGTTGAGGGCGGCGAACTGCTGGACGAGCTTCATATCATGCAGGTACTGCTCAAACAGCGTCCCGGAAACATAAGCAAGCTGCCGGGGGATGCTGGTCTGCTTGAGGTTTTTCAGGCGTTTCAGCTCCTTTTGAATCTCCTTCTGCCGCCCCTCCGCTTTCATCTGGGCAATCAGTTGGAACAGGGAGGCGTCGTCAGTGCGGTTGAGGATTTTGTATCCCTCTTCCTGGTAGTATTTGGCGACCTCCAATCCCAGGTGACGGCTTCCAGAGTGGA
>CAOJHG010000314.1 GCA_948435975.1 uncultured Oscillibacter sp.
GTCCCTACGCCAGCCTGAACCGGCCAGGGGATTTTACCTTGGGCGACTTTTGGGGCCTCCATCCGGAAGAGCTTCCAGACCAGCAGCAAAAGGGCGTCAGCCTGCTCCTGGTGAACACCGCCCATGGGAGTCACATCTTTGACCAGCTTCCCCTGCGCTGCAAGCCGTTCCCGGTAGAGCGGGCGGTGGCTGGAAATCCGCGGCTGGCGTCCCCTATCGCGCAGCCGGAAGAGCGGGGGGACTTCTTCGCCGCTTACGCCCTGGAGCCCTTTGAGCAGGTTTTGCGGAAGTTCTGTGCGCTGCCGCCTCTTCCGGTGCGGGCGGCGGGCCGGATTCTGTCCCCGGAGATGAAGGAGAAGCTGCGGAGACTCCGGCGGAAGCGGTAGGCGTTGTTGCATATACCATGTTTATTTACAGAAAAATCTGGTACACTTACAAAAGGACCGCGTCCCTGGCGTTTGCGGAGGCGCGTATCACACGGCGGAGAAAAGGAGGATACTGGACATGAAAAAATATGAGTGCGACCCTTGCGGCTATGTGTATGACGAGGCGGCCGGTGATCCGGATAATGGCATTGCCCCCGGCACCAAGTGGGAGGACCTCCCGGAAGACTGGGTGTGCCCCATCTGCGGCATGGGCAAGGAAGTCTTTAAGGAAGTCTGACGGAAAAGAGCGGACCGGTGAGTTGCTGCCGGTCCGCTCTTTTTGATGATCTTTTGAGCGAGGTCTTTGAAACGTGGGGACTACTGAAAAAACGGCGTCAAGCGGGCAAAATCCTCCAGAGTGAGCTTTTCCCCACGAATGCTGGCGGGGAGGCCGCAGGCTTCGACAGCGGCGGCGATGACGGGCTTCTCTTTCTCTGGAAAAGCGGCGGCGAGGCTGTTGACCAGCGTTTTGCGGCGCAGGAGGAACGCCCCGCGGATCAGGCGGAAGAACAGCGCTTCGTCCTCCGGCTCCACCGCGGGTTTCTGCCTGCGGACACAGCGGAGAACGGCGGAATGGACCTTCGGCGGCGGCAGGAAGCGGTCACGGGGCACGTCGAAAAGCAGGGAAGTTTCCATGTAGTACTGCAAGAACAGCGTAAAGGCCCCGCCGTCCCCAGAACCCTGGGGCGCGGACAGACGCTGGGCTACTTCCCGCTGGAGCAGCACGGTGATGGATTGAAAAGCGGGGACCTGTACCAGCTTCGTCAGGACGGGAGTGGTGATGTTGTAAGGCAGGTTGGCGCAGACGATGGGCGTGAGGCCGGGGAATTTCTCACGCACCAGGGATTCCAGGTCCAGATTCATAACATCGGCGGGAAGGATTTCCACATTCGGATAAGGCGCCGCCTCCGCCAGAATGGGCAGCAGGGCAGCGTCCAGCTCCACAGAGACCACCTTTCCCGCCCTCCGGGCCAGTTCCACTGTCAGACACCCCGCGCCGGGGCCAATCTCCAACACTCCGCAGGAGCTGTCCGCCTGAGAGGATGCGGCAATGCTGGCGGGAATCTGGGGGTCAATCAGGAAATTCTGGCCCATAGATTTGGAGAAATGGAAGCCGTGCCGGGCCAGCAGCGTCTGGAGTTCGCCCGCGTCACAGAGATTCATGGCAAGTCCGCCTTTCCGGTATGGTTTTTACCTAGTATACCAGAAACGGCGGACATTGCAAGCATGTTATTCGGGGGCCTTGTTTGATTTTCGGGGCCAGAGCAGTCCTGCGCCGGAGAGCAGCAGATACACGCCGAAGGGCTTGCGGAGGAGGCTCACTTCCACGGCGTTAGAAATCCAGGCTCCTGCCAGGGCGGCAAGAACGGCTGCGGGAATGGCAGTTTTCAAAGTTGGCTTGTCCAAATAGCCGCCCTTTGCGTGGCAGACGAGGGCGCTGGCGGCGGTGGGAAGGAAGAAGAGCAGATTGACGCCCTGAGCAGTCCGCTGGTCCACGCCGAGAAAGAGGGTCATGACCAGCAGCAGGAGCGTCCCCCCGCCTACTCCCCAGGCGGAGATAATGCTGGCCCCAAGACCGCAGAGGAAGGGAAGAATCCAAGCTGTCACAGCAGATATTTCACCCCCGCGTAGAAAAGGAATCCGGCAAAGAGCCACTTTAGGAGCTTTGTGGATACCTTTCCATAGAGCTTCCCGCCCAGCCAGCCGCCGAGAAAGCCCCCAGTGAGATAGGGCACGGCGGTCCAGAGCGAGACGCCTCCCTGAAAGACATACACGGCGGCGGAAACCAGGCAGACGGGGAAGATGACCCCCACACAGGTGGCGTAGAGCTTACGCTGGGAGAGACTGCCCCAGCGGGAGAGGATGGGAATGAAGACCATGCCGCCCCCGCCGCCGAAAAGACCGTTGGCGAAGCCTGCCGCACTGCCGCCGAGAAGAGAGGGCCAGCGTTTTTTCATGACGGTGCCTCCAGAAAGAATCAGGATGTTGGATGTACCCCCTCCCGCCGGGGCCGGAACGCCAGCCGCCAGTGGGAGAGGGGGAGGTTGTGCCTCCGGAAGAATACGAGCTTATTTCAGCTGAAAGCTCTGGCAGTCGGTGCACTCCACCATGGTGGGGTTGGCCTCGTGGGTGCCCACCTGGATGGTATTCAGGCCGCAATACTGGGTATCCTGGCAGTGATGCGCGCAGTTGTTCACGGTGCACTTGATGCTTTGGTTGGGCGTGCAAGCGCAGCCGCCGTTGGTGCAATCCTTCGTCATGGTAAGGACCCTCCTGCATGATTGTTTTTTGGCGTTTCGCCAGGACTAGTGTGCGCCGTCCCGGAAAATCTATGTGCCGGGAGCGGGAGAGAAATTTTGTCAAAACACCGGATGGTTGAAAACGAAGCCAGTCTTTGGTATAATAAACGCATACCCTATTTTTACAGGAGGTTTTACGCCGTTATGGAATACCGCAAATTTGAAAATACCTATGTGATCCGCATGGACCGGGGAGAGGAGATCCTGGAGCAGTTGAAAGCCTTCTCCCTGGCCGAGGGCGTCAAGCTGGCTTCCGTCCAGGCTCTGGGCGCAGTGGGCGATTTTACCGTAGGCGTCTTCCGGACCAAGGAGAAGAAGTATGAGGGCAACACGTTCCAGGGGGATTTCGAGATCGTCTCCCTCACCGGCACCGTTAACACCATGAACGGGGAATTCTACTGCCATCTCCACATGAGCGCCGGAGATACGGAGGGACATGTAGTGGGCGGACACCTGAACCGGGCCGTAGTGAGCGCCACCTGCGAGATGGTGGTTAACGTGATTCCTGGGACTGTGGACCGGGCC
>CAOJHG010000315.1 GCA_948435975.1 uncultured Oscillibacter sp.
AATTTTTGGAGTATTTTCCCAGTTGTGAGGCGCGCCTCCTCGACGATTCCGGTGAAGTCGTCTATGATGTCGAAAAAGCAAGAAAGAAGGTGAACCGGTGTCTGACCTGGATGGTTTTAATCTCGCTTTGCGTCTTTTATTCGCTTCGGAATTCTATACCACCAGAAAGCAGTTACATCTTACACAGGTCCAAATGGCAGAAAGGCTTCACATCGACCCACGCTCCTACGCGGAACTGGAACATGGTCGAAGCCTCTGCTGCACCAGAGTTTTCATTCTCTATCTGTTCAACTGCAAGGCAGAAGAGGAATGGGGCGTGACCTTTTCCGCCATTGAGGAGCTTATCCGAAAATCGGAGGTGAATCGGTCATGAAGCCTTCCGGCGCAGTGAGAGCCTTTTTCCTCGCCGCCTCGTATAGGTCCGTGCTGCAAGTGACCCAAATCCGCGATTTTCCGGACGAGAGCTATGCAGTCTGTCCCCGCTGCCGCACCACCCTGCCTCGGGAATACATGCGTTACTGCGACCGCTGCGGCCAGTGTCTCGGCTGGGAGCGCTTCTGACGGCGGAGCTCTTCCCACACACACGAAAAAACCGCCCAGACCGGTAAGAGAATTTCCTCCGGCCTGGGCGGTCCTGCATTCTATTTTGGGAAACTGTCAGACATAAAAAAGAGCCCCGGCCAATCGGTCGAGGCTCTATCTTTGATAAAATGGTCAGTTGGAAGCGGTATCGGGGTCAGTGTCGTCGCCCCAGAGCATATTCTTCCGCAGCTCCGCGCCGACAACCTCCATCTGATGCTTCGCAAGCTGGGCCCGCTTCGCGTTGAAGAAGGTGCGGCCCACCTGGTTCTCGGAGATCCACTTGCCAGCAAAAACGCCGTCCTGGATGTCCTTCAGCACCGCCTTCATATTCTTCTTGGTCTCCTCATAGGGCAGAATCCGGGGGCCGGACACGTACTCGCCATACTCCGCCGTATCGGAGATGGAGTAGTTCATCATCGCCACGCCGCCCTTGTTGATGAGGTCGATAATCAGCTTCATCTCATGGATGCACTCAAAGTAGGCGTTCTCAGGAGCATAACCAGCCTCCACCAGCGTCTCAAATCCCAGCTTCATCAGCTCGACCACGCCGCCGCAGAGGACCGCCTGCTCGCCGAAGAGGTCGGTCTCGGTCTCATCCTGGAAGGTGGTCTCCATCACGCCGCCCCGGGCTCCGCCGATGCCCGCCGCATAGGCCAGGCCGATATCGTAAGCCTTGCCGGTGGCGTTCTGCTCCACAGCCAGCAGGCAGGGCACACCCTTGCCATTAACATAGGTAGACCGGACGGTATGGCCGGGTCCTTTGGGGGCGATCATCAGTACATCAACATTGGCAGGAGGAACAATCTGCTTGAAGTGGATGTTGAAGCCGTGGGCGAACATCAGCGCGTTGCCCTCTTCCAGATAGGGGGCGATGTCCGTCTTATACATAGCGGCCTGGGCCTCGTCATTGACCAGGATCATGATGATGTCGGCCCACTTGGCGGCATCAGGAACGCTCATGACCTTCAGGCCAGCCTTCTCCACGTTGGCCCAGTTCCTGCTTCCCGGACGCAGGCCAACGCATACGTCGCAGCCGGACTCCTTCAGATTCAGCGCGTGGGCGTGGCCCTGGGAGCCGTAGCCGATGATGCCGATTTTCTTGCCGTTCAGTTTATTGATGTCGCAGTCCTTCTCATAATACATTTTTGCCATAGTCGTATTCCTCCTTCAATTTGCTGTCGTCATATATAGTGCTACGCCCTCGTTCAATGGCGATAGTACCCGTTCGCGCAATCTCCAGAATGCCGAAATCCTGAAGCATCTCAATCAAGGCGGCGTTTTTGTTCCGATTTCCGAAGACCCAGATGGT
Source organism: uncultured Oscillibacter sp. (assembly GCA_948435975.1). GTDB lineage: Bacteria > Bacillota > Clostridia > Oscillospirales > Oscillospiraceae > Oscillibacter. Next base: position 1,892 of record CAOJHG010000315.1, read on the forward strand.
CAGGCAGGTCCGGCATACGTCAATGACCTGGGCCCGGAAGATATTCACGATCTGGAGGATCTCATCCCGCGTATCCCGGTCCGCCGCCTGGACCTTTACCATAACCGTCTCCCGACGCAGGCAGCTCTCCTCGTCAAAAAGCTTCACCGCCTTCACCGGCAGCAGCTTCCGGCACTGGGCCGCCACCTGCTCGATCATCTGCCGGTCGCTGACTACCTCAATAGAAATGCGGATAATGCCTGGCTCCATGGTCGCGCCGGAGACGATGGACTCAATATTGTATCCCTTCCGGGAGAAGAGACGGGAAACCTGGCTCAAAGCCCCCGCTGTATCCTCCACCAGAAGGCACATGGTATAGAGCTTCCGCTCTGTATCCAAATTATTTTTCATGCCATTTCCCTCCCTTAATCCAGCAGGAAATTCGTAATGGCGGACCCGGCGGACACCATGGGCCTCACCATCTCGTCAATGTCCAGCACACAGTCAATGACCGCCGGCTTTCTCCGGTCCAGCGCCTCCTGCATGGCCGTCTTCATCTCCTCCAGGTTCGTCACCCGATACCCCCGCAGGCCATACGCCTCCGCCAGCTTCACGAAATCCGGGCCCCGGTCCAGGGTGGTGGCGCTGTAACGCTTCCCATACATCAGGCTCTGCCACTGGCGGACCATGCCCAAGGTGCCGTTGTTGAAAACCACCGTGATGATAGGCAGGCCGTAATGCTGGACGGTACACAGCTCATGGCAGTTCATCCGGAAGCATCCGTCGCCTGTGATGTGGACCACCTGCTTATCCGGGTTGCCGAACTGCGCCCCGATAGCCGCTCCCAGGCCAAAGCCCATGGTTCCAAAGCCGCCGCTGGTCATGAGCTGGCCGGGATAGTCAAAGTGGAAATACTTGATGGCCCACATCTGATGCTGTCCCACATCTGTCGCCACGATGGTATCCTCCGGCGCCTGAACCCGAATCGTTTCCAGAATCTGCTGCGGCGTCAGCTTCGCGCTGTCCTTCGCCACAGAGGGAGAGCGGAGGGGCAGGATGTGCTTTTTCCAGGCGGTGTGGTCATACTGGGGGAGCTTTTCGTTCAGCATCTCCAGGACCCGTTTGGCATTCCCGATAATATGATGATCCGTCAAAACGTTCTTGTCAATCTCCGCCCGGTCAATGTCGATTTGGACGATCTTCGCCTGTTTGGCAAAGGTGCCGGGGTCCAGGGCCACCCGGTCGGAGAAGCGGCACCCCACGGAAATGAGCAGGTCACACTCGTTGCAGGCCGTGTTGGACGCTTTCGACCCGTGCATCCCCACGATGCCGGTGGTCAGG
>CAOJHG010000316.1 GCA_948435975.1 uncultured Oscillibacter sp.
GGCAGGCACCGCATGTAAAAAATCCCGTGCCAGGAGTCCCCATCCGGCAAACTTCGTCCGTGGAATGCCGTGCTTCTTGGCATAGAAGAAGTTGACCAGCATATACCCCAGTCCAATCAGCAGGCCAGGCAAAAAGCCCGCCAGAAACAGCAGTCCAATGGAAATAGACGTAACGCCGGAATAAATGACCATCATAATACTAGGCGGAATCACTGGCCCCAGCGCACCGCAGCCAGAGACCAGCGCACAGGAATAGCCCTCGTCATACCCCTCCTCCTTCAGCGCGGGAACAAGGATGCTGGCCAGAGCCGCCGTGTCCGCGTTGGCAGAGCCGGAAACGCCTGCCATCAGGATACCGGTAACAATGGTGGTATGGCCCAGGCCGCCGGTGAAATGGCCCACCAGACTGCGGGCGAAGTCTACCAGCCGCTTGGTGATGCCGCATTTTTCCATCAGGGTGCCCGCCAGCATGAAGAAGGGAATCGCCATCAAAGAGAAGGAATCCATCGCAGTGAAGAGCTTCTGCGGAATCACGATTCCCGGAAGAGAGGCGTCCATAAACAGGGTGACCACCGCCGAAAGGGACATGGCATAGGCAACCGGCATCCCTACAAACAGCAGCACCAAAAAGAGAATGAACAGCAGCGCCAGCATCACTCAGCCCCCTCCTCTCCTCTGTGAAGCCGCAGCAGGTGGTTTACAATCATTTCCAGCGTAAAAAGGCACAGAATCCCCGCGCCGGCTATCTGAGAGGCGTACACCCATGGGGCTTTGATATTCAGCCCTATCATAATCTTACCGGCAAACCTTTCGCAAAGCTGCACGCTATACAGGCAGTACAGTCCCGCAAAGCCGCAGATCAGTACCTCACACAGAAGCCACAGTCCGTTCCGCACCTTCTCCGGAAGATGCTTCACCACCAGATCAAAGCCCAGGTTCCCGCCGTCCCGCATGATGACCGGCATATACAGCATAATCATCCAGACAAAGAGATACCGTGCGGCCTGCTCACTCCAGGACAGGGGCGCCTGAAACACATAGCGGGCAATGACCTGCACCAGTGTCAGCACCGTAAAGGCCACCAGCAGCAGACCGCTGATCCCCTTCAGGCCCCATTCCACAGTGTCAAAGCATTTCTTGATCGTACTCATATCCTCCTTGATTCCTCCCTTGCTTTTTGATATTTGATATTTGATATCGGATAATCACCTCTCCTTTCTTGGTCTGCAATTCACCCTGGACACGGCGCGGCTCAGGGTGCCTGTCCATATTGGGTGAAAAAGTTTTCCATGGCGTGACTCACATGGGTATCCACCGCTTGGCGCACGATGACAATATCTTTTGACGCCAGCGCAGCAATCAAGACCCGATGCTCCTCCGACGCCTCTCGGATGCGCTCTTTTTTGGGGCAGTAGCTCTTGCGCAGGGAACGCACCAGCATATTATGATAGTGGTATAAATCCATGGCCTTTTTGTTTTTTCCGTGGGCCATGATGATGCCATGAAATTGTGTGTTCAGATCAATATAGGGAAGCCGGTCCTCTTCCTTATCCATCTGACCAATCTTTTCAATCTCCAGATTCACCTGCCGCAGCTCTTCCAGCACCCCATCATCGATTTCAGGCAGGGCCGTCTCATAAATCAACGCCTCCAGGGCCCGCATCAGGCCATATACATCCCGCACGAACTCTTCGTCGATCCGCAGCACCGTAGCCCCCTTGTAGGCGTTGATCTCCAGAAGGTTTTTCCCCCTCCAAAGTCCGGAACGCCTCCCGGACAGGCATGTTGCTGGTGCCATACCGTTCAGAAATATCCTTAATGGTAATGCGGCTGCCGGCCTCTATCCGCTTGCTGATGATGTCATCCCGCAGACGCTCCGTCACCTGAACGGCCAGCGTATTTCCATATTCAATCTTCCCGGCCAACCGCCTCACCGCCTTTTCACCGCTTGATTTCTGTCTTTAGGATACCAAGCTCTGGGAAAAAAGTCAATCATCATTTTACATGTTTTTGATATTTGATATTTGACATATCTCACGAACTTTGCTATGATGGAGACAGTTCCTGCCAGCAGGAGCGGCAATTTTTGTCAGACGGCAATGAGAGAACAGAAGGAGGTATTTATTGCATGATACAGCGCAGCGCGATTTTGAAAAACCAGGAGCTGGAGGTCTCCATCCTTCTGCCGGAGGGAGGCTGCCGCCGTTCCCGCTATGACTGGGGCGGCACAGTGGAACAGGTATCCATGGCGGGGCATACCTTCCTGTCCCGGGAGCGGAGCGGGGACGGCGGGAACGGTCTGGGCGGCATAGGGCTGACGAATGTTTTTGAATGGCGGACCACGGCCCTATATGATGAGACCCCCGTGGCAGGACGGTTTCCTCTGTTGGGCGTGGGGCTGCTGAAAAAAGCGGATACCTCCCCGTTTCTCTTTACCCGGGACTATGACGTACTGCCCTTCCAGCGGGAGACGGAGGTATCTCCGGACCGTATCCGCATCCGCACGCTTCCCCATCTCTGCCGGGAGACGGCTGCGGAGTTGGAAAAGACCTTTTCGCTGGAGGGCCGAACACTGACAGCCGGCATCCGGGTGCGGAATGTGGGGCCATCCCCCCTCCTCGCCACTGAGTTCTGCCACAATTTTTTCCGTTTCGACCAGTACGCCGTCAACAGCAGCTACCGTTTGGCGCTTCCCTATTCCATTCAGCCGAAGGTCCGGCGGGGCCAGCTCCTGGTGGAACGGGACGCTTACCGTCTGGGGGCTTTCGACGGTCCCACCCAATCTACCGCGTTCTGGCTCAACGGCTGGCAGGGCCTGCGGAGTCACTGGATGCGGCTGACTCTGGATGAAACGGGTATGTCTGTGCTGATAGAGGACGACATCCCACTCTGCAATTTCTATAGCTGGAACAACGCTTACGCCTTCTGTCCCGAGGTCTTTGCACCAATCGACCTGAATCCGGGAGAGGAACGATTCTACACACGCCGCTATACCTTCCAGGCAGAATGACGCTTAGGAACAGAAAGGAGCATATATATGGCAAAAACAGCATTGATCACCGGCGCAGGCCGCGGCATCGGAAAGGTCATCGCCCTGGAGCTGGCCGCAGCGGGGTATGATATCTGCGTCAGCTACTGCGGCAGCAGGGAGGGGGCTGGAGAGGTCCAAAGGCAGGCGGAAGAACTGGGCCGCAGAGCGTTGACCGTT
>CAOJHG010000317.1 GCA_948435975.1 uncultured Oscillibacter sp.
CGCTCCAATCCCCTGCGGCTGGCGGAATTCACTCTCTCCCGCCGGGAGCCAGAATATGTGGGCAGGGCTAAGGCCGCCGCAGAGATTGAGGCGAAGCGTATTGCGGGCGAGGTCCCCGAGAAGCTGCAAGCGCTCCTGGACCGGGCGAACGCCGCTTTCCCGGACCCAACGGGCAAATCGGACCTCACGCCTGAGCAGGCCGCCGCTCTGCACCGCTGGGGGGCCAGCGCACTGAACACGCAGTTCGGCTCCTGCGTCTTTGCCTGCAAGCCCGGCGACGGCTCCGCAAGAGAACAGGCCGCGTCCTGCCAGAAGGTGCTGGGAGGCTTTGCCAACATCTGCTATCAGTTCGCCACGAAGCGTTACCGTTCCAACTGCATTAACTGGGGCATTCTCCCCTTTACCCTGGACGAAGGCACAGATTTCCCCTATGAGGCCGGGGACTGCATTTACATTCCCGAAATCCGGGACGCCATCCGTCTGACGCGGAAGGATATCCATGCCAAGATGCTGAAACAGGATGGCGGCGCGGCGGACATTACGCTGCATGTCACCGGCCTGACGGCGGAGGAGCGGGAGATCATTCTGGACGGCTGCCTGATGAACTACTACGCAAAAAAGTCGGACCCGCGCCTTCGCACGCTGCCCATTGACGCGGGCCGGGAGGAGATTATCGGCATTTTGGAGGACTGGACGGAGATGCTGGCGGAGGAGCGCTATGAAGAAGCCCTGTCCATGTTCCTGCGGGACGCCGGGAGCCCTGACTGGACGCCGGAGCTGCTGGAATCCGCGGTCTACGGCTGCGGCTGTGGCGGCTATACCCGTGAGGAAGCGGTGAAGGAGTTCGGCTCAGTGGATTATAAAATCACCTCTCTGAAAAGCAGTCCCTGCCGGGAAGAAATTCACAAGGCCATTGATATTTCGTCGGACTATGCGTGGATGGGTTTGGATGATGTGGCTGTTATTCACTATCATAAGGTCCCGCTGAACGGAAAACCCAGCGACCTGACAGCCCGTTTCTTTGTGCGGAGGCTGGACGATAAGACCATCACGCTGGCCTTTATGGATCTGCATGTGATGTAAAAATCATTAGGACGAGGTGGAGCAAATGGAAAAAATCAAGATGACAACCCCCCTGGTGGAGATGGACGGGGACGAAATGACCCGCATTCTCTGGAAGATGATTAAGGAAAAGCTGATCCTGCCCTTCGTGGACCTGAAAACCGAGTATTATGATTTGGGCCTCCTGCACCGCAACGAGACCCGCGACCAAGTGACCATCGACGCCGCCAACGCCACGAAGCGCCTGGGCGTAGCCGTGAAGTGCGCTACCATCACCCCCAACCGCCAGCGTATGGAGGAGTATCCCGAGCTGACGGAGATGTGGAAGTCCCCCAACGGCACCATCCGGGCCATCCTGGACGGCACCGCTTTCCGGGCCCCCATCGTTCTGTCCTGCATCCGTCCTGTGGTGAAAAATTGGGAGGCCCCTATCACCATTGCCCGCCATGCTTACGGCGACATGTATAAGGCTGTGGATATGGAAACGGACGAGCCGGGAACCGCCGTGCTTACCTTCCGCGGGGAGAGCGGCGCCGAGAAAACGCTGACGGTTCAGACGGTGGACGGCGGCGCAGTCTGGCAGGGACAGCACAACAAGGAATCCAGCATCCGAGCCTTTGCCCGCTCCTGCTTCCAGTACGCCCTGTCCCAGAAGCAGGACCTGTGGTTTTCCACCAAGGACACCATTGCGAAGGTCTACGATGGGACCTTCAAGCGTATCTTTGAGGAGGAATACGAGGCCGGCTACCGGGAAGAATTTGAAAAGCTGGGCATCACCTATTTTTACACTCTCATCGACGACGCAGTAGCCCGGGTCATTCGCTCCAAGGGCGGGTTTATCTGGGCCCTCAAGAACTACGACGGCGACGTAATGAGCGACATGATCGCCGCGGCCTTTGGAAGCCTTGCCATGATGACCTCTGTTCTGGTCTCCCCCGACGGGACCATGGAATTTGAAGCGTCCCACGGCACCGTCACCCGGCATTACTATAAGTACCTCAAAGGGGAAAAGACCTCCACCAACCCCATGGCCACCATCTTTGCCTGGACGGGAGCCTTGAAGCGGCGGGGAGAACTGGATAATCTGCCGGAGCTGACCGCCTTTGGCCAGTCTTTGGAGGACGCGGCCCTGCAAACCCTGGAGGACGGCGTCATGACCCGGGACCTCCTGGGCCTGCTGGAACCCGGATTCCAGGCCCGTGGTGTGGACAGCGAGGAATTTTTGGACGAAATCGCCCGCCGCCTGGCTCAAAGGCTGGCCTGATTCACACCAAAACAACAGGACTTCCAAAAGAAAGCAGGGAAGAATACGTAATCGTTTGTTTTCACTCTTGCTTTTTCAGGGAATTCGAGATAAAATAGAGAGCGCAGCTAGATTTTGTTACAGTATTTTCCAAGTAAAGCGTAATTTGTCAAGGAGGAATTTTTATGTCCACGAAAGCCTATTACCCCAGAACTGAAATCGGCCCCGGCAAAGTCGGGTTCTCCAAGACCCGCTCCATCATTGAGGCCCCCTTTTACGGCAACAACGTCGTGAAGATCAACTCCCTCCGGGAAGCCTATGACATGGCGAAGAATTCTCCCGGCACCATCGTCACCGACATGCCCGTATACCGCGGAGAGGAGTTCGGCCTGGAACCCGACGCCAAGGTTCTGCTGTTCAACGACGGTTCCATCACCGGCCGTTACGCCGCCGCCCGCCGCATCACCGGCAAGCCCAACGTGAACACCACCGAGCTGGATAAGATCGTCATGGACGCCGTCTATGACACCCGCTGGAAGACCATGTACCACGCTGAGGTTTTCATCGGTCTGGACCCTGAATTCATGGTCAAGGCGCACCTCCTCATTCCCGAGGGCGAGGAGAACCTGCTCTACAACTGGATGCTGAACTTCCAGTACCAGTCTGATGAGTATGTCAAGATGTACAAGAAATCTCAGTCCGTCGGCGGCGGCAAGGAAGCGGATATCTATATCTTCTCTGACCCCCAGTGGACCGGCGCTCCTGGCCGTGAGGACATCTGCGACCCCAAGTGCCTCTGCTACTTCAACACCGAGACCAACTGCGCCGCCATTCTGGGTATGCGCTACTTCGGCGAGCACAAGAAGG
>CAOJHG010000318.1 GCA_948435975.1 uncultured Oscillibacter sp.
ACATCCTTCACATACGGAATCTTCTTTATGTCCAATCCAAGAGGCCGGGGCTTCTCCGCACCACAGCAGAGAATAATTGCGTCGTACTCCGCCAAAAGCCGCCGGGCAACGCCAGGAGCCGCCACGTCGGTGCCGGTGACAAAGGTAACACCTTCGTCGGTCATCAGCTCCACCCGGCGCTCTACTACAGACTTGGGCAGTTTCATATTAGGGATGCCGTAGGTCAGCAGGCCGCCGGGGTGCTCCTCCCGCTCGATGACGGTCACAAAATGGCCGCGCCGGTTCAATTGGTCTGCCGCCGCCAGTCCTGCCGGGCCGGAGCCTACCACCGCCACCGTCTTCCCGGACCTTTGCGGGGGATGGCGGCGCTTCACGGCTCCAGCGGCGAAAGCATCCTCAATGATGCTCAGTTCATTGTCCCGAATCGTCACCGCGCCGCCGCAGTAGAGACCGCAGATGCACGCCCGCTCGCAGGGGGCGGGGCTGTGAACTCCGGAAAGCTGCTGGTCTTCAGGAGGCGGGCCAGAGCGTGGGAGGGATTCCCAGCGCAGATCATGTCGTTCCACTCAGGGATCAGGTTATGCAGGGGACAGCCGAAGGTTTTGCTTTCCCAATCAATACCGGACTGACAGTAGGGGACGCCGCAGTTCATGCAGCGGGCTCCCTGTTCCCGGCGCGCTTTCTCCGGAAGTATGCCGCGGAAGGGTTCCCAGTCCTTCACCCGCTCTTCTGGAGGACGGTCCGGCGCTTCCTGCCTCGTGTATTCTAAAAATCCTGTAATCTTACCCATGATTGCATACTCCCTCCTCAGCCTCTGGTGACGGAATAGAACGCCTTGATCTCCGCTTCCTCCCGGCTCATGCCCTTTTCCTCACACCGGGCAATCGCGCACAGCATCCGGTCGTAATCCCTTGGCATCACCTTCTTGAAGCAGGGAATGTAGGACTCGAAGGCCGCCAGGATTTTTTTGGCCCGCGGGGACCCAGTAGCGGCCGCGTGCTCTTCAATCAGCCCCCGGAGCTCCGCAATGTCGTGGGCCTCCGTCAGAGTGTCCGTCAGCACCTGCTCCTTGTTCAGACGGAGATACAGGTCGTGCTTCTCGTCCAGAACGTAGGCCACGCCGCCGCTCATGCCCGCCGCGAAGTTTTTTCCCGTGGGGCCCAGGATGACCACCCGGCCTCCGGTCATATACTCACAGCCGTGGTCGCCGACGCCCTCTACAACCGCAGATGCGCCGGAGTTCCGCACACAGAAGCGCTCGCCCGCCATGCCATTGATAAATGCCTTTCCGCCAGTGGCTCCGTAAAGCGCCACATTGCCCGCGATGATGTTCTCCCCAGGCCGGAAGGCGCTGCCCTTTGGGGGATAGAGGATAATCTTGCCGCCGGAGAGTCCCTTTCCCAAACCATCATTGGCGTCCCCCTCAAGGGCCAGCGTCAGCCCCTTTGGAATAAACGCTCCAAAGGACTGCCCGCCTCCGCCATGGCAGAGAATTGTATAGCTGTCCTCCGGCATGTTATTTCCGCAAACGCGGGTAATCTCCGACCCGAAGAGCGTGCCAAAAGCCCGATCTGTGGAGGACACTTCCACTTCCAGCCGCCCATTTCGCTGGCCGCAGAGACTCTCGCCGAGCTGAGCCAGAAGAACGCGCATATCCGCTGTCCGCTCTAAATGGAAGTCATAGGCGGAGGCGGGGTCGAAGTGGGGAACCTGTGCGCCGCATGGATTATGCAGCAGGCCGCCGAGATCCAGGGTCTCCGCCCGGCTGGTCACCAGCTTTTCCCGGACCTGGAGAAGATCGCTTCGTCCAACCAACTCATCTACCGTCCGCACGCCCAATTTTGCCATGTATTCCCGAAGCTCCTGGGCCACGAATTCCATAAAGTTCACCACATACTCCGGCCTGCCTGAAAAGCGCTTCCGGAGTTCCGGGTCCTGCGTGGCGATACCGGCGGGGCAGGTGTCCAGATGGCAGGCCCGCATCATGCAGCAGCCCAGCGTCACCAGAGGAGCCGTGGCAAAGCCGAATTCCTCCGCGCCCAGCATACAGGCAATGGCCACGTCCCGTCCCGTCATCAGCTTCCCATCGGCCTCAATGACAACCTGATTCCGCAGACCGTTTTGAACGAGGGTTTGGTGGGCCTCTGCCACGCCCAGTTCCCAGGGCAGGCCCGCGCCGTGGATGGAGCTTCTTGGGGCCGCCCCGGTGCCGCCGTCATGACCGGAAATCAGAACCACCTGCGCACCAGCTTTTGCCACGCCCGCCGCAATGGTGCCTACTCCCGCCTCGCTGACCAGTTTCACACTGATACGGGCGTAACGGTTGGCGTTTTTCAGGTCGTAAATCAGTTGGGCCAGGTCCTCGATAGAGTAGATGTCGTGATGAGGCGGCGGGGAAATCAAGCTTACGCCGGGAGTGGAATAGCGGGTCTTGGCAATCCAGGGGTAGACCTTCCTTCCCGGCAGGTGTCCGCCCTCTCCCGGCTTCGCGCCCTGGGCCATTTTGATCTGAATCTCCTCCGCGCTGGCAAGGTATTCCCCCGTCACGCCGAACCGTCCGGAGGCGACCTGCTTGATGGCAGACCGGCGCTCGCTGCCCAGGCGCTCCCGTGCCTCGCCGCCCTCGCCGGAGTTGGACTTCCCGCCAATCTGGTTCATCGCAGCCGCCAGACACTCATGGGCCTCCTGAGAAATGGAACCGTAGCTCATGGCCCCGGTCTTAAAGCGCTTCACGATGCTGCTGACCGGCTCCACCTCGTCGATAGAGACGCCGCCCTTCTCATCATAGCGGAAGTCCAGCAGGCCCCGAAGCGTGTGGGGCTTACCGGAGAAATCTACCAGGGATGCGTATTCCTTGAAGGCCGCGTAATTTCTCTCCCGTGCCGCCTTTTGCAGAAGGAGGATGGTCCGGGGATTGTACATATGGTCCTCTTTGTCCGGACCGGATCGCAGCTTATGAGCCCCTATGGAGTCCAGCGTAGGATCAAAGCCCAGTCCCAGGGGATCGAAGGCCCGGCTGTGGTTCCACTCCACGCCCGCGCCAATCTCCTCCAGGCCGATTCCTCCCACCCGGCTGACGGTGTTTGTAAAGTACTTATCCACTGTGGCCTTGTTAATCCCTACAATTTCGAAGATTTGGGCGGACTGGTAGGACTGGA
>CAOJHG010000319.1 GCA_948435975.1 uncultured Oscillibacter sp.
GACTGGCTCTTCGGCACTCTGGCGACGCTCCTCGCAGCCCTCATGACCCGTCGGATGCCCAATGAATGGCTGGCGGCGCTTCCCCCGGTGCTGTGCAACGCCGTCATCATTGGAGCGGAAATCGCCTGGTTTGCCGTGCAGGATGGAGCGGCGTTCTGGCCCGCGTTTGGCCTGAACGCGCTGACTGTGGGCCTGGGAGAAACCGCCGCCTGCTATCTGCTGGGGGTCCCTCTGCTCCACGTCCTGTCCCGCGTCCCCTCCTTAATGGGACGGCTGGAGGTCCGGAACGTCAGGTGACCAGCGTGACGACATAGCCGCCGTAAAACACCAGCAACAGCACCCACTGCCAGCGGTAGAACCGTTCCATCAGCATTGGGGGCAGCACCGCGATGCAGCACAGCAGCAGGCAGGCCGGAAGGTCCATACTGATGGTCTGTCCGCCGATTGCCAGTTGTCCCCCGGATACGGCAGCGCAGGCCGGGAGAATCATGGTCAGGTCGATCACGTTGGCCCCGATGATGTTCCCCACGGACATGGACGCTTCTTTTTTGGCAATGGCGGTCAGGGTGGTCACCAGCTCCGGGAGGGACGTACCCACCGCCACCATAGTCACGCCGATGATGCTGGACGGCACCCCCATCAGGAGGGCCAGCTCACTGCCATAGTCGATCAGCAGCCGGGACCCCGCTACAATGGCCGCAATGCCCACGGCGAACAGGACCAGCTTTTCCAGCATTTTCCGCTTAGAGAGCGCCTGTTTCTCCGACTGTCCGGCCATTCCGGAACGGGCGTCCCGGAGATTGCTCCAGAGGTACACGCCGAAAATCAAAAACAGCAGCAGTCCCGGCAGCTCCCGCAGCACACCGCCCCGACAGAGGATCATCAGCATCGCCGCACTGCATACCATAAGAAACGCCTTCAGCTCAAACTGCTCCCGCCGCACCGCCGAAGGGATGCACACCAGGGACACGCCCAAAATCAGCCCCAGGTTGGCGGTGACGGACCCAACCGCGTTGCCGACAGCCATATCCACTTCCCCTTGAAGCACACCCGTGATGGACACAGTCAGTTCCGGCAGGGTGGTCGCCAGAGAGACCACTGTAGCCCCAATGATAAACCGGGGGATGCCGGTAGCCTCTGCAATCCACACAGCCCCGCTGAGGAACCAGTCCCCGCCCTTGATAATCAGCACCAGCCCCAAGAGAAACAACAGCACTGCGACCCAGACTTCCATAAATCAATTTCCCCGCTTTCCCCAAAAATCAGCGAGACCTTCACTGTATGGACCCCACTGCGGCGGCAGAGGACATACAATAAAAGTCTCGCTTTTTTCAGTGGGTCCAGACGGCTGAAAGGAACCGCCGTGACGATGGACCGCACCACGTTCTGAAGCTGTCCCTTTTGATTTGGAACGCCGTGAGACTGTTATAGGAAAATCTTACCCGGCCTGTCAACGCCTGTTTTGCCGAAACGTCTCGAACCAGCCAAAGGTTTTCAAAAACTTCATGATTTTCCCAGAATCTCCGGGTCAAAGCCAATTTTCATCACAAACCGATTTTCACTCTCCGGAACAAATCCACAGTCGAGGAAGAAGGGCCGCGCAGCGCTCTCCGGCGGCAGGACAGCGGACAGGAGCTCACCGCTGCCCGCGCTTCGGGCATACTGCACCGCCTGGCCGATCAGTTGAACGCCAAACCCCCGCTTCCGGCAGTCCGGTCGGATATATGCCACGGAGATGCGCCCTGGCTCCCCCGCCATTTGCAGGAGACCCACCGGCTCTTCTTTCAGGAATCCCGCCAGAGAAAGGCCGGTCTCATCCGTCAGGCGCCCAACGGACACGTTCAGTTCCCTGGCGCAGTCTTCCAGCAGGGCGCCCTGAGCCCGGGGGTCCAAAGGAGCGAACCACAGCCCCGGCTCCAAGGCGTTCGCCCGCTTGCGGACCTTCTCCCCGGCCAGGAATTCCGGCGTCAGAAGGTGCCGGTTATCATTCTGGGAGACCACCCGCAGGCCGTTCCCGTCCGTCTCCAGGACAGAAACGGCGGTATTGTCTCCGGTTGGCGTCTGGGTCCCGGTGTCCGCCAGAGAGACGCCCTGTAGGTTCGCCAGAAGAAGGCGGATGGCGTAGCCGTGGGAGAAAACCGCAGCCGTCTTATCAGGGTTCTCCCCGGCAATCTGCTCCACAGCGGCGCGGACCCGTGCGAGGACCTCCTGGGGCGTTTCCGCGCCGGGAATCTTCCAGCGGTCCATGTGGAAGCTGAAGTCATTCATTTCATCGGGGTAATTCCGGAAGATATCGCCCCAGGTCCGCTGTTCCCAGTCGCCGACGCAGATTTCCCGCAGGTCCCTCCGGCGAATCAAAGGGAGCTTTTTAGGGCGGCAGAGCGCGGAGGCCGTTGCACAGGTGCGGTAGAGGTCGCTGGAATACACTGCGTCAATGGAAATCCCGGCAAAGCGTTTTTCCAAAGCCCGGACCTGCCGCCACCCCCGGCCCGTGAGGTTGCTGTCATACTGTCCCTGGGCAATGCGGTACAAATTCCCTTCTGCCTCCGCGTGACGGATTAAGTAAATGGTTGTCATAGAATCACGCTCCTTTTCATCCCAACCGGGCAGGCACGCCGTCCTCGTAAAGCCCCCGTTCCGTCAGCACCCAGGGGACCGGATAATCATGAGGCTCCAGGGGGATTTCCGCCCGAATCAAGCGCTCCCGGCACAGGAGGACCGCCCCGCCCCGGTACTCCGCCAGGAAGCGGTCATAATATCCGCCGCCGCGTCCCAGCCGGTGCCCCTGATGGCTGCATGTGAGGCAGGGCAGGACCGCCAAATCCACGCTGTCCGCTGTCATCACTGGACTCGCCGCCGGGGGCGATGGAATCCCGTACATCCCCGGAGAAAGCTGGGAAAGCGCCGTGATCTGCCTGAGCTCCATGAATCCCGGCGCGGTACACAAGGGCACACAGAGCGTTTTCCCGGAGGCCAGGATATCCGCTAAAATGGGGCGGGTGTCTATCTCATGCCCCGTGCCGACGAAGCAGAACACCGTCCCCGCCTCGATGTAGGCCGGCATCGCCATCAAACGGGCGGCAATGGCTTTGCTGGAGCGTTCTCGGTATCGTTCCGGCAGTCCGGCTTC
>CAOJHG010000320.1 GCA_948435975.1 uncultured Oscillibacter sp.
AGATCTACACATACTGCCACACTCTTTCCCTACACGACGCTCTTCCGATCTTAGCAAATCTCCGAATTTTCTCCCTAGCATCTTCCTCACTTTCATAACGGATGTACAAAAGTGTTTCTCGTCCTTTAAGTACGGCCGTGATCTTTTGAAGGGTCCCATCCTTGCCATAGACGGCACGCAGCGTCCGAACAAGCTCCCCCTCCGGCACGCTGTACAACGTCATCTTACGCCATTCTTGCCCAACAGGAATATTATAGTCAAGCATTTGATACTGTGCGTCATAGTCAAAGGAGACAGCGTTGTCTCCCTCGATATCTTGACTAAAATCAGCAACGCTGTATACGCCATCTTTGTAGGTGAGCGGAAAGTCACGCAATTCCAACATTTTGGGGTTCTCCTTCTACCAAATTTCCGATTTGACAGCCTATCACGAGCAAAGTATAGCACCAATAGAGGCAACGTTCAACCCTTGTTTTTGGACACTGACAGTAGTAGCAAGCAATGGCTCGGTATATACCGACCCGTTTGCCTGTTGGTGGCTGACCGCCCCCCCAAGCCCCTATGAAATCGGAAACCGCTGCTTCCGAATACATCTGAGTAGATTCTTAATGGATAACTGCCCGTTCAGCCATTTTGACGATGGAAAAGTTATAGGTGTTAATCAATGCAAAAGGGCTGAAATTTTCGCGGGAATCCTGTATGATGAAGAAAAATTGAATGTTGACGCAAAGTGACCCCGTGTCTGCGGAAGGGCAGAAGCGGGGATGAGAGAATTCGGTGAAAATCCGAAACGCTGCCGGCACTGTAAGCGGGAGAGAAGGCCGAAACGTCTGAAAGGCGCGGAACGTGAGTTCGTCATTGGAGAAATCTGAGAAGGTAGGCATGGGGATTCGTCGGGGGGTAAAAGCTCCGAACCGTAAGTCAGGAGACCTATTTTGCGTGAGAAGAGCGGGTCCGTTATCCGGAGCTGCTTCTGTTGCTGTGGGAAAACGGCCGCGGCAGTCGATAGAGCTGCTGCGGCTGTTTTTTGTGGAAAATGGGAAGGAGGAGGCCGGGTGGAGGAGAGAAGCTATGCGTTTTTTCAGAACCGGGCGTGCGTGTACTTCCCCTGTCATGAAGGTGTGAGGGAAGAGGCGTTCAACTGCCTTTTCTGTTACTGCCCTTTGTACGCGCTGGGAGAGGCCTGCGGGGGGAAGTGTGCCTTTACTGACAAGGGGATCAAGAGCTGCGAAAATTGCTCGTTCCCGCATCAGAAGGAGAACTACAACGAGGTGCTCCGGCGGGCCCAAGCGGTTTTGGAGCTGGCCGTGCGCCGTTTTCCGGAGCGGGGGGACGGTCATGGCGTTTGAGCACTATATTCGCAGCGGGCAGAAGCGGCTTCGGTGCGGATACACCACTGGGACTTGTGCGGCTTTGGCGGCGGCTGGAGCGGCAAGGCTGCTTTTGATTGGAAGCGTCCCAGAGAAGCTGTCACTGGACACGCCGAAGGGATGGACGGTGGAAGTGGAACTGCTGGCGCCCGCGCTGGAGGACGGCTGGGCAAGCTGCGCCGTGCGGAAGGATGGCGGAGACGACGCGGACGCTACAGACGGGTGCTGGATTGTGGCGGCAGTATCCCGGACAGAGATGGGAATTATTATTGACGGCGGCGAAGGCGTGGGGCGCGTGACCAAGCCGGGCCTTGAACAGCCGGTAGGCGCGGCGGCGATCAACCGTGTGCCCCGCCGGATGATTGAAGAGGCTGTGCGCCGGGAATGCCAGTCTGCCGGATATGGCGGCGGGCTGAAAGTAGAAATTTCGGTTCCTGGCGGGGAGGCCTTGGCCAGCAGAACGTTCAACCCTGTGCTGGGAATTGTGGGCGGGATTTCCATTCTGGGCACGTCCGGCATTGTGGAGCCTATGAGCGAGCGGGCGGTTGTGGATACCATTGCCATAGAGCTGCATCAAGCCGCGGTATCTGGAGGAAAGGACCTGCTGCTGGCGCCTGGCAGTTATGGACAGGATTTTTTGCGCTCTATGGGGTTGGATATCCAAGGAATCCCCTGCGTGAAATACTCCAACTTCCTGGGTGAAACGCTGGATATGGCAGCAGCAGAGGGGTTTCGAAGCGTGCTGATTGTGGGACACGTTGGCAAGCTGGTAAAGGCGGCGGGCGGCGTTATGAACACCCATTCCAAGTGGGCCGACTGCCGGATGGAGCTGTTCTGCGCCCACGCGGCCATCTGCGGCGGCGGTCAAGAGCTGTGCCGGAAGCTGATGGACGCGGCTACAACAGACGCCTGTATCTCTCTTCTGGAACAAGCGGGCCTGCGGCAAGCGGTGCTGGACAGTCTCCTAAAGGCCATTCAGCGCCATTTGGACCGCCGGACCGCTGGAGCGGTGTCAATAGGGGCGATTCTCTATTCCAATCAATACGGGTTTCTGGGTCAGACAGATTTTGTGGACGAGATTCAGCGTCAGTGGAAAATATGAAAAAATGGAGGCGGGAACATGGTTCATTTTGTCGGTGCGGGTCCTGGAGCACCGGATTTGATAACCCTGCGGGGAGCGGCTCTGCTGGAGGAAGCGGATGTGGTGATTTATGCCGGGAGTCTTGTGAATCCGGCCCTTCTGGAGAGGACGAAAGAGACCTGTGAAATCCACAACAGCGCGGAAATGACCCTGGAGCAGGTGCTGGCGGTAATGGAGCGGGCAGAAGCGGAAGGAAAGAACACCGTCCGCCTGCACACTGGGGACCCCTGTGTTTACGGCGCGATTCGGGAGCAGATGGACGCGCTGGACGCTAGAGAGATTTCCTATGATGATACGCCGGGGGTCTCCAGCTTCTGCGGCGCGGCGGCGGCACTGAGGGTGGAGTACACGCTGCCGGGGGTGAGCCAGAGCGTTATTATTACCCGCATGGCTGGCCGTACGCCGTCTCCGGAGAGCGTGGCGGAGCTGGCGCGGCATGGGGCGTCCATGGTCCTGTTTCTTTCCGCCGGGATGCTGGAGGATGTGCAGCGGGAGCTTTTACAGGGCGCGTATACAGAAGAGACTCCGGCGGCGCTGGTGTACAAAGCCACATGGCCGGAAGAAAGGACCGTGCGCTGTACTGTAGGGACCTTGGCGGAAGCGGGCAGGA
>CAOJHG010000321.1 GCA_948435975.1 uncultured Oscillibacter sp.
GACATAGACGATATCGTCCATATAACCGGTGTACATATCGTGGGTATCGTAGACACCGGAGAGGGCGATAACGCTGTCGAAGATATCTGGGCGACGGAAGAAGACGTTACCGGCGTGGTAAGCGCCCATAGAGAAGCCGGTGGATAAGAGGTCCTGATTCGTTCCGTTGATTTCGCGGATACGGGGGACAAGTTCATCGATCAAGTAGTTGAACCAAGCTTCATGGCGGCGAACGCGGTCATAGGGGTTGCCGTCGGTTTGGGAAACGGTTTCGCTGTCGATGGTGTCCACTGTAAAGAGCTGGAGCTTTCCGCCCTCCAAGTAGTCGTTCAGGGTCTCCAGCATCCCGAAGCCTTCCCAGTCAAAAAAGCGCCCATTCTGGCAGGGGAACACCATAGCGGGCTTGCCTCCGCTGCCATAGACCTTGAATTCCATATCCCGTCCTAAATGGCTGCTGTATTCCTTGTGATAGTCGATCTGCATATCCATTTCCTCCTCCTTTCCTGATACTTCCATAATAGCACATCCGCCGCCGGAATTCAAGGCATACTGTCCGCCGCCCTGCATGAAATCGAGGCCGTCCAGGAAAACTTTTTAGAATCCGGAAGTCCCCCTTGCAATTTGCGGGAAGGGGCGCTATAATTTATTGCTATAAAGCGCTAAATTGACTGCGCAAAAAAGAAAGCACCGCCGTGTGTATATCAGGAGGTTTCCACATGAATTTTGTCTTCATCTCCCCCAATTTCCCAGAGGCCTACCGCTGGTTCTGTATCCGGCTGCGGGAAAACGGGGTCAATGTGCTGGGCGTGGGCGACGCATCCTATGACGGGCTCCACCCCGACCTCAAGCGGACGCTGACCGAATACTACCGGGTGGACAGCCTGGAGGATTACGATCAGGTCCTGCGGGCGATAGGATATTATACCGGACAGTATGGGAAAATCGACTGGGTGGAGAGCAACAACGAATATTGGCTGGAGCTGGACGCGGCCCTGCGGACGGACTTCAACATCACCACTGGCCTGAAGTCCCACGAGATCGAGAAGTACAAGAGCAAACTGGCCATGAAGGCGTTTTACCACAAGGCCGGTCTGCCCTGCGCCCGGTATCTGCCGGTTACGGACCTGAAAGCGGGGCTTGCGTTTGCGAAGGAAGTGGGCTATCCCATTGTGGCGAAGCCGGACAATGGCGTTGGTGCGATTGCGACCTACAAGCTGAAGAGCAACGAAGACATGGCGGCTTTTTTCCGGGAGAAGCCCAGCGCACAGTATTTGATGGAGGAGTTCGTTCCTGGCTCTGTGACCACATATGATGGAATCTGCAATTCAAAGGGCGAGGTGCTGTTTGCCGCCAGCCATATTACGCGGAATTCCATCATGGATATGGTAAATGAAGGCGTGCCGACTTATTACTATGTGGATAAAGAGGTGCCTGCGGATGTGGAAGCCGCAGGGCGGGCGACGCTGAAGGCCTTTGGCGCGTCAAGCCGGTTCTTCCATCTGGAGTTTTTCCGTTTGACGGAGGACAAGCCCGGCCTGGGGAAAGAGGGAGACATTGTGGCGCTGGAAGTGAATATGCGTCCTGCGGGCGGGTATACGCCGGACATGCTGGACTTTGGGCAGAGCGTGGACGTATACCAGATCTGGGCGGACATGGTTGCCTTTGACGAGCTGCGCCATTCCTATGACGGGCCTCACAGCTATTGCGTTTATGCCGGACGGCGGGATGAAAATGATTATGTGCTGACCCTGCCGCAGTTGGAGGAACAGTGCGGAAGTCATGCGCGGCTGTTTACCCGGATGCCGGACGCCTTGGCGGGGACCATGGGAAATCAAGTTGCGATTGCCTGCTTTGACACCTTGGCAGAGGTGGACAGCTTTGTTCACGCGGCATTCCAATTAGCTGAATAGGCGCAAAGCGGGGCAATGCCTGTCAGAAGCCCAGCTTTTTCCAAAAAGGCAGGGCCCCAACTGCGCCGCATAGGATAGACGGGACCACCCATTGAAAGCCTATGGAGGCAAGGGGGAGATTTTCTGTGACCGCTGGAAAGCCAAAGCCTTCCGCCACAGTGAGCACGCTGACAGCCAGAGCGCCCAGCGCCGCCAGACGGTAGACCCAGTCGCTTCGGATCAAGCCGTCAAAAAAGGCCAGTCCAATCAGCACCAGCGTGGGCGGGTAAACGATGTTCAAAATAGGGGATGCGACCGCCACAATCTGCTCCAGCCCGAAATTGGACACGAACGCGCTGAACGCACAAACGACTGCGGCCAACAGCGGGTAAGGGAGCCTTCCGCCGGAGAGCTGTGAAAAATACGAAGCGGCGGAGCTGGTCAGCGCCACAGCCGTCGTGATGCAGGCCAGCGCCACCACAACAGAAAACAATACGATTCCCCAGGACCCCATTAAATTCCGCACGATTGAGACCACCAAAAACGTCCGCAGAACCGACAGGTCAAAGAACCGGGAGGCTGTCACTCCCAGATAAGTCAACCCGAGATAGACAGCCAAAAGCGCAGCGCCGGCAACCAGCGCAGCCCCAGCTATCACGCGGTATTGGTCTCTTGTGTTCGTATGCCCCTTATCCCGTGCGCTTTTCAGAATAATAATGCCAAATACCAGCGAGGCCAGCACATCCATCGTTTGGTAACCGGCCTCGATACCTGTGAAGGGCACGTTCTCCACAAGGACCCGGTCCGGCACCGGTCCAATCGGCGTGATGACTCCCTTGATAATCAAAGCCAGCAGACCCAGCAGCAGAACCGGCGTCAGCACCTTGCCCACAATGTCCACCACAGCGGATTCCCGAACGCAAAGCAGCAGGATCAGCAGGAAAAAGAGCACAGAAAACAGCGCCGGACTGAACCCGGAAAACAGCGGTCCCAACGACATCTCGTAAGTGAGCGCCGCCGTCCGGGGAATCGCCAGCATGGGTCCGATGCACAGAACAATCGCGCTCATCAGCAGGACTGAAGCGCCCCGGCCCACCCGTTTTGTGATGCCTTCCGACCCGCCGCAGTGCAGAATCGCAAAAATCGCCAGCAGCGCCAGACCAATATCTGCCAGATAATAGCAGGCAAAGCCTAAGAACCACTGAGAGCCGCAGCTCAAACCAAGGTAAG
>CAOJHG010000322.1 GCA_948435975.1 uncultured Oscillibacter sp.
CCCTGGACTTCCTGAAACGGCTGAAAGACCTGCTTTCCTTCTGCCTGCCCCTTTACGCGGAGGAAGGAAAAACCAGCCTCTCCATCGCCGTGGGCTGTACCGGAGGACATCACCGTTCTGTGGCAGTGGCTCACGCTTTAACAGAGTTTATCCGGGAACAGGGCTATCCAGTGCTGGAAAACCATCGAGACATGAGCCGTGAAAGCTGAGGCAGATATGGAACAACGACTGCCAGATCACATCCCCCGAAGCCGGGGGCCGAAGATTGCCGCTATCGGCGGGGGACACGGCCTTTCCAATATGCTTCGCGGGCTGAAAGAATATACGGAAAATCTCTCCGCCATTGTCACGGTGGCGGACGACGGCGGCGGGTCCGGGGCGCTGCGGCAGGATCTGGGGATGCTTCCTCCAGGCGATATTCGAAGCTGCATGGAGGCGCTGGCCAATACGGAACCTCTTATGAGCGAGCTTTTGAGCTACCGGTTTCAGGAAGGCACCTTGGCAGGGCAGAGCTTCGGCAACCTCTTCCTGGCGGCGCTGAACGGCATCTCTCCTACCTTTGATTCGGCCGTCCGGCGTATGAGCGAGGTCTTAGCCATTACCGGACGGGTTCTGCCGGTGACTACTGCCGACGTTCAACTGGAGGCCGAATTTGAAAACGGCGCAATGGTTACCGGGGAATCGAAAATCTTTCTAAAGAAGAAAAAAGAGGACTGCCGCATTACCCAGGTACGCCTTCTTCCAGAACACCCGAAAGCTCTGCCCGAGGCCCTTGCCGCAATCCAGGAGGCTGATATGATCGTTCTCGGACCCGGAAGCCTGTACACCAGCATCATCCCAAACCTGCTGGTGGATGGCATTGTTGAGGCTATCCAAAAGTCCCATGCGTTAAAGGTCTATGTCTGTAACGTCATGACACAAGAGGGCGAGACGGAACAATACACTGCCGCAGACCATATCGCGGCCCTGTTCAAGCATTCGGCGGAGGGACTGTTCGACCTCTGCCTGGTCAACGCCTCCCCCATTCCCAGGGACATTGCCGCCCGCTATGCAGAGGAGGGCGCGGAGGTGCTCCGATACGATGTGGAACGCTGCGCCGCCCTGGGTGTGGAGCTGGTCAGCCGTCCCATTGCTACGGTAACAGATGGCTATGTCCGCCACCATCCCGGTCATCTGGCACGGGAGCTGATCCTCCTCCACGCGGAACGCAGTGTGCGCATTGCCGGAAGCCGCTTCGGACTGCGGGGCGGAGATACTTACCAGGTTGAGCGGAGGCGCTGAGTTCTGCCAACATTCTATCATCAATTCTCCATGACTGAGAGGGCTCTCCCATGTCCTTTTCCTTTGATACGAAAAATGAATTGTGCCGTCAGCCGGTACAGAAGCTATGCTGTGCACGAGCCGAGGCTTACGGCATTCTGCTTTATTGTCATACGTTCAGTTCCTCTGAGGTACGCATCATCACAGAAAACCTCAACCTGGCCTCCCGGATTCCCCAGTTGTTCCAACGGGCCTTTTCCATCGGTTTCGACCGCCAGCCGGACCCGCCTCAGGAGGATGCCGGGGGTGAAGGCGCAGTTCTCTTGGGAAAGCAGATTTTCCAAATCACGGAACAGGAAAAGCTGGACCACATTATCAACCTTCTGGGCTATGATCCCCGGCAGAACCTGGCCCTGCATATCAACTTCGCTATGCTGGAGGAGCCATGCTGCCGAGCCTCCTTTCTGCGGGGCTGCTTTTTCGCCGGGGGAAGCATCACGGACCCCTTGAAGCGCTATCACCTGGAGCTGACCAGTTCCCACCTCCAGGCCAGCCGGGAGCTGGGCGCCCTTTTGCGGGAATGCGGCTTTCCTCCAAAGAGCGTATCCCGAAACGGAAGCTATGTCACCTATTTCAAGCAGAGTGGACAGATTGCGGATTTTCTGACTTTGATTGGCGCTCCTTCGGCGGCGGTGGCAATGATGTCCACAAAGCTGGAAAAAGGATTGCGGAACCATGTAAACCGCCGCCTGAACTGTGACAGCGCCAATCTTGACAAGGCTGTGGAAGCTGCTCAAAGTCAATTGGAGGCCATCCGGAAGCTCCAGGCAGCGGGAGTCTTTGCCCAACTGCCGGACAAGCTCTGCCGGACGGCGGACCTGCGTTTAGAGTTCCCGGAACTGACCCTGTCGGAATTGGCGGAGGAGTTTGATCCGCCGGTGACGAAATCCTGTCTGAACCACCGGCTTCGCAAACTGGTGGAGCTGGCGAAGGGTCTTTAGCGCTCTGCAAAAAGTCAACTATTAAAATAAACGATTTGATCTACCATTATTAAGAAGGAGAACTGTACTATGGATCGTTGTGCGCTTGCTTATCAGCTTCATAAAGAGGGCTATAACTGCGCCCAGGCAGTGGTTGGTGCGTTTGAGGACCAGATCGGGTTGCCTCATGGCTCTGTGCTTGCCGCTACAGGCGGGTTCGGCGGAGGCGTCGGCGGAAGCCACGAGGAGCTTTGCGGCGCTGTCAGCGGAGGCGTCATGGCTTTAAGTCTGCTGGCGCCCTACACTGGGGAGCGGGCCGAGGTCAAGCGGAAAGTCTATGCTCTGTGCAAGGAGTTCCGCCAGCGCTTTGCAGATGTTTTTGAAAAAACCCGCTGCGGAGACCTTCTGGCGGCCCAGCCTGGAATCAGTGAGAAAACTGCGGCGGCCCGGCGGATGGAGCTGAAAAGCCACTGTGATATCATGATCGTTACGGCGGTGGAACTGGTGGAGGCTATGCTTGAGGAGGCCGGCGCGGAATAATTTTTCCAGTCCGCGCAGCAGCTTGCCAGGAACGATGCAGTATGTTCGACTATACAAAGAGAGTGAGGAAATCATCATGTCCTTTGTCCATCTGCACGTCCATACGGAATACAGCCTTCTGGATGGTGCGTGCCGTATTCAGGACCTGCCAAAAATTGTGAAGGAAATGGGACAGACCGCCTGCGCCATCACCGACCACGGCGTTATGTATGGAGTCGTAAACTTCTACCGCGCCTGCAAGGACGAGGGGATCAAACCCATCATCGGCTGTGAAGTATACGTCACTCGCCAGGGGCGCTCCCACTCTGATAAGGTCCACGAATTGGACGCCGAG